>JAAXUL010000099.1 GCA_013336035.1 Chloroflexales bacterium | reverse complement strand
CGCTGGCGATCGCACGGGCGTCGCCCTTCCGGAAGCGCAGCCGCACCGCGCGCGGCGTCAGGTCCAGGCGCGCCGCGAGCGCCTCCCTCAGCTCGGCCAGGCCATCGTGAGAGCGCGCCGAGAGCATCACGGCCCCCGCGTGGGCGCCCTTGAGCGCCAGGCGCCGCTCCGCGGTCAGCAGGTCCGCCTTGTTCAGGACGAGCACGCGCGGCCGCTCGCCGGCGCCGATCTCCACGAGCACCGACTCGACCGCGGCGGCGCGCTCCCCCAGGTCCTCGGCCGAGGCGTCCATCACGTGGACGAGCAGGTCCGCCTCCGTGACCTCCTCGAGGGTGGCGCGGAACGCCGCCACCACCTGGTGCGGGAGCTTCTGGATGAAGCCCACCGTGTCCACCACGAGCACGTCGCGGCCGCCTCCCAGGCGCGCCGCAGCCACGCGCAGACCTCCGCGTCAATGCCCGCCGGGATGAGAGACAATTTTGGCGTCCCGCACCGCGGCCCAGCGCACCGTCCCGGGATAGCGCCAGCCCTCATGGCAGATCGCCACGCCAGCCTTCACCCCGTTGAGCTCGAAGAGACTCCGGGTCGTGCCGGGCACATAGTGCCACCCGTGCTACGGGCGCAGACACCCGCGCTCGGCCCCAACTCCAATCGGGCTGTGGGGCCGCTCAAGTATCTCTCGTTGCAGGATTAGAGGGATGAAGCGCTGTGATCTGTCCCGCCGATGGCGGCGAGAATAGTCTCGCTGATACGGCGAACATACAGAGGCATGGTATAGGCGCGCTCGACCTCGCGGCGTCCGGCCTGCCCCATCGCTCGCGCCTCAGTGCGATGCTCAATCAGGTAGCGCAGCGCCTCAGCAAGGGCTGCCGGGTCACGCGGCGGGATCAGGAGGCCGAACTCTTTGTGCCGCATAAACTCGGGTACGCCGCCGGCCTTGGTCGAGACTACCGGCTTTGCCATCGCCATACCCTCAAGGGCGACCAGACCAAACGGCTCTTCCCAGCTTGGCATTGTTACGATATCGGCGCTTGCCAGCAGATGGGGTATGCTCGGCACATAGCCGATCAGCCTTACGTGGTCGCCAATACGGTGCTCGGCAATCATGCACTCAAGCTGCTGCTGGAGATCGCTTGGCCCCCGTCCGGCGATCAGCACATGCGTATCCGGATGGTGTTTCAGCAGTTGCGCCGCTGCTCTGATAAGATCATCCTGGCCTTTGAACTGGTTGAGCCGGCCAGTCATGACCACGACCGGGTCGTTTGGTCCAATGCCATAGGTTGCGCGAACGTCGGCGCCAGTCAGACTTAGATCATACCGTTCAAGCTCTATGGCGTTTGGAATAGTGACGAGACGATCTGAGCTTTGCACAAAGGGTACCAAATACTTGTAAAGGTATTGGCTATGCACATGGATGCGCCGCGCTTGGCGAAGCACGAAGCGGGCTATTGCACCATTCTGGGGGTAAAATGGGTACGCGGCATTGAGGACAAATGGGCACCCCGTTAGGCGTGATACGATCGCAGCAATTTGTGGCGCTACACCCCGGTCGATGGTGTAAATGGTTTCAATACGTTGGGTGTACACAAAGCGCACTATTCGTGTAATAGCTTGAAAAAAATCTACGAGTTGATCTGCCTTGCGGGCTCGACCTGTAGGTGCGGCCTCGCTACCGCCAATCTCCATTTCCCGTAAGCGTATATGTGGGATTTGCTGTAGCTGCTTATATACTGCACCACGCGGCTTTGTAATAACCGACACATCAAACTGTGCCTGGCTAAATCCGCGCAGGGCCGTAAGCAGGGTCTGCACATCACCCTCGACTGAGCCGTAGCTATTTACGACTAGAAGTTTGCGCGCTTTTGTGCTCATCAGATGTGACACCTCGATCTTGATATGATGCCGTTGCTCAATCCCCGTATGCACTATTCTAATGCTACGAGTTATACCGTAACGACTTGATCAAGGCGACCTACACCGTGATTTTGGGCGGAAAGGAAACCAGATCTCGTTGGTCTGAGCAGCGCCGTTCCTAAAAAGTTTCTCATACCAAGATGCCACCTCTCGTCTCGGTGGAGGGTCTCCTTACACAGATGTTGCAGGATTACAATAGCAGGGTTACGTGAGAAGGGGCTATCTACTATAGGAGCATTCCCTGAGAATTCTTTCATCAAATACATATTTCGTAAGCCCGCCTGCTATTGAATTGCGCGGTCGTCGCTTGCATGGATGCGCGCCTCCACCCCGAAAAGGTGCTCGGCCTGGCCATCGGTGAGGCGCACGTCATTCGCAATGCCGCTCATCCCGGCGGACATCCCGATCAGTGGCGCCATCTACGATATGACGGCCGGCACGGTGCGCGAGGTGGTGCGCGCGTAGGTGATATTCCTGGTTACGAGCTACGCGACAGCCTGCGCCAGCTTATGACGCCGAGCAGGCCAGGCGTTACCAGGGGCGCCTAGGCGGGCGGGGCTCGCCGTTTTCATGGCACTTCTGGCAGAAAGAGCTTGGTGGGGGCCACGCTGGCGCAGTAGGCAGTGTCGCGACGCTCGATGGCTGAGCTGCGCAGCGCCGCGCCCCTGACATCCAGCGCTGTGACCCGGAAGAAGCAGGTCTGCGCAGTGGCCTGTGGCAGAGCGACCCTGGTCTCGAAGCCGGACCGCGGCACCATCGCCAGCTCTTCAAGCTCGCCGGGGTACCAGCTGCCCTCGACGCGCCACGCGGCCACCTCCGTCGACCCGTTCCAGCTCATGTAGACCACCGCCACACCCTCCTCGCTGCGCGCTACGGCGACGGGCGGGTCTAGCGGTGCTCCGACCCACGGGAAGCGATAGGCGCGGTAGGTAACGTCGGGTGATAGAAAGGACAGTGAGAAGGCTATCTGCCCCCCGGCAGTCACTTCGGTCAGGGTCGGGTAGCCGGTACCCCAGCTGATCAGCCTGCTGCCGTTGGGCAGCGGCTGCGCGTTGCCCATCGCCACGCTGTACGTGTACGGCCAGGGCATGGTGAAGGCCCAGACGAGGCGAGCCGTCTTACCCTCCTCGTCGAGCACATACTCGACGGCCCGCGATCGCACCGGCGATCGCTCGGTCCTGTTGTCGAACAGCGAGATATTGCCGCTCGGCAGCCGGCGGATATCGTGCTGGAAGTAGAACCCCTGGTCGTTGACAAAGGTGAACTGGTTCTTCTTACCGCCGAGGTGCCAGATGACCTCGCCGCTCTCGCGGTCGATCTTGAGGATGTCGGCTGTGTTACGGTTTGAGAGCAGCAGGTTTCCGTCGCTGTCGGGCTCGATCGCGTTGCCGTGCACGTAGTCTACAACCGGCACATTCGCGATCGGGGCGTAGGTGTCGGTGACCTCCATATAGTCGGCGCTGTTCCACTCGAAGACCACATTGCCCTGGGGGTCGAGCTCCTGGATCACGGTGTCGACCACGGTGGCGCTGGCGAGCCCGCCGATCGCGCTAAGGTCGCGCGGGTTGCTGTCGTAGACCATCAGGAGGATATTGCCGTTGGGCAGGAACAGCAGCTCGTGGTTGTCCGTCTCGTCGGCGTAGCCATTGCCGGCCTGGATCAGGCGCAGCTCGCGGTATGCCGAGTCGAGGACGACGAAGCCCTTACGCTCGGTGGAGAAGTAGGAGAGCGTGCCATTCTCGTGGCGCCTGAAGTTGTGGCCGTCGGCCCCCAGGGGGAGACTCTGGAGAAAGACCGGCTCGCCGGTATTGTCGACGATCATCAGCGCCGAGGGGATGTGGTCGGGCGGGCTGAAGTTGAAGGGCGCGAGGAAGAGGTAGCCGGGCGCGACCTGCGTCGTCGCGGTGATGATGCTCGGCGCGGGGAAGAGGCCGGGGACGGTGACATACGAGAGGGTGGCGCCGGTCGCGGCCTCGCGCAGCTGAGGCCTGTCGCCGTCAAGGGACAGCGCGGAGTTGGCGTAGGCGTCGAGCCCTTTCCGCGACACTATGAAGCTGAAGGCCAGGCTGGCAACCGGCGCGCCACCCTCGGTGCGCAGGCCTGGCCCGACCAACACGCTGACCAGCTCGCCTGGGGTGAAGGGGGATGCCGGGTCGAGGATCGCCGTGCGCCCGTCGCTGGCCAGGGTGACGCGGCCCCCGTGCGGCCCGCTCTGCCCGCCGGTGATGGTAAATCGCTCGGGGCGCACGCTGCTCGGGTCGAGGGCCGACGTGGCGCGCACGGCGATGGACGTGCCGGCGGGGGCGGAGGTGGCGCCCGCGCGCGGCGAATGGTATGAGATGGGCGTCTCCGCAGGGGCAGCTCGGGCGGTAAAAGTCAGGGCGAGCAGGAGTATCGGCAGAAGGAGGAGGGATCGCATAGGGGTCCTCTTCAGTCTTGACCAGATCGTGTCTGCTCGGGGGTATGGATGAGCGGCAGGGGGAGGCGGGGAGGATGCCGGGGGGAGATCAAGCCGACAGGCAAGGGTAGCACGGGCGTACCGATAGCACAAGGGCAGAAGGTTACCAAACGATTATAGACAGGCCGCATATTCTACAGGGAGCTTCGCTTTTCCACAGCATTGTGATGTCGCGGAAGACCGCCCACCGGCCGCCCGGCTCCTTGCGCAGGGCGGAGCCGCCCGCAGAGCACGCGGGTGGGCGGGGTATCGCAGAGGCGGGCGGCCCGCTGTGGCGGTATGCTACAATGCACATCGATAGGCGCGAATACACTGGGAGGAGGTGAATATGACTCGCATTATGGTGGTGAATGACACCCAAGAGATTTTATCGCTCTTTCGTGATATTTTGACGGATGAAGGCTACGAGGTTGCCCTATATTCGTCTGCCATTCATGACATGGAAGAAATCGAGCGAGTTCGACCCCAGCTTATTATTTTAGATTTCGTGTTCGGCCACGAGAATCTGGGGTTCCAAATGCTTCAGAAAATGAAGATGCACCGGGGAACCGCGCGTATTCCGATCATTGTGTGCACCGCCGCCCTCCAGGCGGTGCGGGAAATGGAAGGCTACTTGCAAAGCAAAGGCGTCCAGGTGATCTTGAAACCGTTTGACGTCGATGACTTAGTTGAAGCGGTGCGCCGGGGCTTGACGACCGCGGCATATGAAGCGCAAGTGGACCACGCCGACGCGGAGCCGCCCGCGGATGAGCCGTCGACCTAGACCCACAGCGCGCGGCATCAAGGCGCACCTGGAGCAGCAGCTGGCCGCAGGCCTGGACAACGCCGGGCCGCGCTGGCATGCCAGCGCGCGCACCACGGCTACGCCGGCACGCGGACACTGGCGAGATCGCCTAAGCCGCGCCGCCTGCGCGCAGAGGGTAGGAGCCACTATTGATGTAATGCGGAAGATGGCGCCGCCGATGATCAGCAGGCGTATGGGCGCCTGCTGATCATCGGAAGGGGGTCGGTCACGAGAGGGCAGCCTTCTCTGGCGCCTCGATCCCGATTACCTGCGGGGAGGAGGTGAGGGCGGGGCGGGGCGGGCTACCGCCCAGCGTGGTGTTGACCACGCGCGACACGTCGGCCAGATAGCGATTGAGGTCTCTGAAGGGCCAGGTGAGATCGCTCGGCTTGACCTGCCGAAACGCGGTGATCGCGTTAGCGGGGAATCGCGAGACCTCGTCGGTGGCCATGCGCACGATGTACTGGACGAGCGGCCCGAGCTGTGCGGCCGGGTTGGAGCCGGCGGGCGGGTTGATCACAGCGATCACCTGGCGGCGCAGATCCTCGGCCTTGGTGCGCACCTCGACCGTGCCAGCCCCGCGCAGGGCCGTTTTACAGGCCAGGCGGTGCCCCTCCTGCAGCCGGCTCTCGGACAGCCAGGCCTGCTCGAACACGTTCACCGGGCTGAGATTCTCGGCCCCCGACAGCACCTGGCACTGGCAGGTCTGACAGATCCCGGCCCCGTTGCAGACAAAGCCGACGTGGGCGCCGTTGCGCCGAGCCACGTCGATCAGCCGCTCGCCAATCTTCGCCTCCATCGTGACGCCGTTAACGACTACCGTAGGCATCGATAGGCTCCTTTTTCTGCGCTCCCGAAACCTTGCCTATACTATTGTAGCATACAGCGCATATTGCTCTGTGTTATTTCGTGGAAATGTGCCGGCGAAGCTGACAGGTAGGTGCACGCTAAACAGCAATCTGCTCATGAGCATGAAAACATGAGCATATTTGGCGAAAAAATTCGGCACGCAAACGAGGTGGCCATACTCTGCGCGAAGAGCTGCGTCGTGCGCGCGAAGTCGTACTGGTGCGTGGCTAAGCGGGCGGCCCTATCTGCGAGAGCTTCGCGTCGCACTCATCCCACAGTGCAATCATATCCTGCTTGATGGCATCTGGGAGTGGCTCCAGCAGGACCAGCAGGTCTTTCCGCTTTATACACTATCGTTACGCCGTAGAATGGGGCTGTCGATACGCCGGCGCGGGCTCGCTGAGCTCGCCACCGCACCGCGGCATACCCGCGCTGGCGCCTCGGAGGAGGCCCCGATGAAGCTGTTTCGCACCTGGTTTACGCCGGGCAGCGTCGTTGCAACGATGCTTGTTGCGCTGCTCTGGCTGCACGAGCTACCCTGGTCGCTCGCCGGCCGCGCGGCCGCTCAGGTTGTCCTGGTCAGCCTCACATTCGCCGGGCTCTGGATGCTGACGCAGGATCGCCAGCCGGACGGCTAGGGCCTCGCCTCGACCGACCAGCGCGGCAGACAGACGGCCCATCGGTGCCCTGGCTCGATCCTTGGAGGACGACGCTGACGGCGCACCGCATACCCATAGAGCACGGGGCATCGGCTGACAGCGGGGTAGCCGGTGTTACATCTCCACGCCCGTGCCGATCTCGACCACCCGGGTGGGCGGCAGGCGGAAGAAATCAGCCGCGCTCACGGCGTTGCGCTGCATCACGGCGTAGAGCTGCTCGCGCCAGAGCGCCATCCCCGGGAAATCGCTCGGAATAACCTTGGTGCGGCTGATGAAGAACGGACCGCTGTCCGTATCGATCGCCTCGGGGGCGTCTTTCAGGCTAGCCAGCGCGGCCGGCACGTTCGCCTCCTCCATAAAGCCGAAGCGCAGGGTGACCTTGTAGAAACCCTGGCCAAGACCCTCAACCTGCACCCGGCGGCTGTCGCCGACGTGGGGCACGTCCTCGATCAGCACGGTGACCAGCACAACACGCTCGGCGATCACCCCGTTGTACTGATAGTTGATCACCAGCGCATCCGGCACACCATTCGGGTTGGCGCTCATAAAAAAGGCGGTGCCGGGGGCTCGATGGGGCAACGCCGTGCTACAGCGGTCAATAAGACTAGGGAGGTCCTGCTCGAGGCTCTGCTCGCGCTGGTTGACCAGGCGGCTGCCGCGCTTCCAGGTCGTCATCACCGTGAAGATCACGATCGCGGCGACGATCGGGAACCAGCCCCCTTGGGGGATCTTGACCACGTTGGCGCCCAGGAAGGCCAGGTCGACGATCAGGAAGGAGCCGACCAGCGCCACCACCCGTGGCCAGCCCCACCCCCAGCGCTCGCGGGTAACGATGCCGAAGATGATCGTGGTGATCGCCATCGTCGAGGTCACCGCGATGCCGTAGGCCGCGGCAAGGTTGCTGCTAGTCTGGAAGCCGAGCACCACCACGATGCAGGAGCCCATCAGCAGCCAGTTGACGAAAGGGATGTAGATCTGGCCGAACTCCGTGGCCGAGGTGTGGACGATGCGCAGGCGCGGCAGGAAGCCGAGGTTCTGGGCCTGCATAGTGATCGAGAAGGCGCCCGAGATCAGGGCCTGCGAGGCGATGATGGTGGCCAGCGTCGAGAGGATGACCAGGGGGAGGGTCGCCCACTCCGGGGCCATCAGGTAGAACAGGTTTTCGGCGGCCTCGGGCTCGGCGAGCAGCAGGGCGCCCTGGCCGAAGTAGTTGAGCAGCAGCGCCGGCAGCACCAGGGTGAACCAGGCCAGCATGATCGGCTTGCGCCCAAAGTGGCCCATGTCGGCGTAGAGGGCCTCACCGCCGGTGACGACCAGGAATACCGTGCCGAGCACCAGGAAGCCCTGGAGGCCGTCGGTAGCGAAGAACGTGGCGGCGTGGATCGGGTTGACGGCGAGCAGTATGGCCGGGTTCTGGGCGATGTGCAGGACGCCCAGCAGGGCCAGAGTGCAGAACCAGACCAGCATGATCGGCCCAAACAGACGCCCGATCCGGCCGGTGCCCCGGCTCTGGATCAGGAACAGGCCGACAATGATCGCCACGGTGATCAGCTCGACGTAGGGCGTAAACAGCGGCGTGGCCACCTTGAGGCCCTCGACCGCGCTGAGCACCGAGATGGCGGGCGTAATCACGCCGTCGCCATAAAGCAGGGCCGCGCCGATGACGCCGAGCAGCACGAGCCAGCGCCGCGGGCTGGGGAGCAGCGGCCGGATGGGCGTGGCAAACGCGGTGAGGGCCATGATGCCGCCCTCGCCGCGATTATCGGCGCGCATGATGAAGCCGATGTACTTGATGGTGATGACGATGATCAGCGACCAGAAGACCAGCGAGAGCACGCCGTAGATATTGAGGGGGGTGACGGGGATAGCGTGTGGGCCGTGGAAGGCCTCGCGCAGAGCGTAGAGCGGCGAGGTGCCGATGTCGCCGTAGACAACGCCGAGCGCGCCGAGGGCCAGGGTCGCCAGGTAGCGCCCGCTGGCCGGGGTGCCGTGGAGATGGGTGTGGCCCTTTGGGCCAGTGCTCTCCTCGGTGTCGGCGGCAGCACGCCGCTTGGCCCGCACATTCTTATCCTGGGTGCTCATAGCTCTGTCTGTGATGTACCTAACGTTACGCGGCCAGATCAGCTGCGCCGCGCGCGACGACGCGCACCGCAGTATAGCCCGTTTCGCGCGCGCTGCATACTACGCAAACGGTGAGGTCGAGGTTGCAGCGATCTGCGGAGCGCGCGCCGCCGGCGATCAGGCTAAAGAGCACCTCGCGTTACCGCCTTTAACGCCCATGACGCCACGGCAACGGCGCCGTTCGGCCCCTGTGTTCGGCCCCGATGTGGTTGCCGCGCTCACTCCATTGTGCTATACTGTGCGGCGGCGTACAAATGCGCCAAATACACACACCCTCACGCTGCGGCCGTCTCCTCCGGGGCGACCCGGTATGGCCGCGACAGGCGGGGGGTGGCGGCTGGAACCACCCAGAGCTCAAGGAGTAGCAGCAGCACCATGACCCAGGCACCTACGCAGCGTGTCGTCTCGATCAAGGCCTTGCTCGAGGCGGGCGCCCACTTCGGGCACCAGACCAACCGCTGGAACCCGAAGATGCGGGCGTACATCTTCACCGCCCGCAACGGCATCCACATCATCGACCTGCAGAAGACCGTCAGCGGGCTCACGTCGGCATACCGCTTCGTCTCAGACCTGACGGCCCGCGGCGAGAAGATCCTTTTTGTGGGCACCAAGAAGCAGGCCCAGGAGGCCGTAGTCGAGGAGGCCACACGCGCCGGGCAATACTATATCACCCAGCGCTGGCTTGGCGGCACCCTGACCAACTTCACGACGATCAAGGCGCGCCTGAAGCGCCTGTCCGACCTCGAGGCCCAGCGCGACCGAGGCGACTTCCACAAGCTCACGAAGGCCGAGGGCCTGAAGCTTGAGGAGGAGATCGGCAAGCTCAACAAGGTCTTCGGCGGGATCAAGACGATGGACCGCCTGCCAAGCGCGATCTTCATCATCGACCCCCACAAAGAAGATCTGGCCGTCAAGGAGGCCGCGACCGTCGGCGTGCCGATGGTTGCAATGGTAGACACCAACTGCAACCCCGACCCGATCGACTATGTGATCCCCTGCAACGACGACGCGATCCGCGGCATCCGCCTGATGACCAGTAAGATCGCCGATGCGGCCCTCGAGGGCATGCACCGCCGCGAGTCGGCCCACCAGAGCTAGGAGCCCCGGACCGCCCACTGAGAGAAGAAGCTGTGGGGGGCTGATGCCCCCCACAGCGCAGCATAAGGAGCGCACCTGTGGCTGTGTCGATCGAGCTTGTGAAAGAGCTGCGCGAGCGCACCGGCGCCGGGATCAAAGAGTGCAAAGACATCCTGGAGCAGGTGGACGGCAACATCAACAAGGCCATCGAGATCCTGCGCGAGAAGGGGATCGAGGCCGCCGCCAAGAAGGCCACCCGCGAGGCCAAAGAGGGCCTGGTCGGCGTCTATGTCCACTATGGCTCACGCGTGGCCGGCCTGATCGAGCTGAACTGCGAGACAGACTTCGTCGCCCGCACCGAGGACTTCATCGCCCTGGCCAACTCTCTGGCCCAGCACGTGGTGGCCCTCAACCCGCGCTTCATCAATGTCGATGAGGTCACCGACGAGGCAGTGAGCGAGAGCGGCCAGACCCGCGAGAAATTTGTCGAGGAGAATGTGCTGCTCGCCCAGCCCTTCGTCAAGGACCCCTCGCGGACGATTGAGGAGAAGATCAAAGAGGCAATCGCCAAGCTCGGCGAGAATATCGTCGTCCGCCGCTTCGTCCGCTACGAGGTTGGCGCTTAGTTGCCCGGCAGGTAGGAGCAGGAGGTAGGCGCCATGGGGCCCTACCTCTTGCCCATGCCTCCTACAAATCGAAAACACTATGCAAGAGCCGAAGTACCGCCGGGTGCTGATCAAGCTGAGCGGCGAGCAGATCAAGGGCACTGACGAGGTCGTCAGCTACGATATGCTCGACTTCCTGGCCCACGAGATCGAGGCCATCCACCGCCACGGGGTCGAGGTGGCCGTAGTGATCGGGGGCGGCAATATCTGGCGCGGCAACCAGTCGATCGCCCGCGGTATGGATACGGCCCAGTCGCACTACATGGGCATGTTGGGCACGATCATCAACTCGCTCGCCCTCCAGGACTCCCTCGAGCGCCACGGCCTCCAGACGCGCGCGATGACCGCCATCCAGATGAACGAGGTGGCCGAGCCCTATATCAGGCGCCGGGCCGCCCGCCACCTGGACAAGGGCCGGGTGACGATCCTCGCGGGCGGCACTGGGAACCCCTACTTCACCACCGACTCGGCCGCGGCCCTGCGCGCCGCCGAGATCCACGCCGAGGTCATTCTCATGGCCAAGAACGGGGTGGACGGCATCTATACGGCCGACCCGCGCCGCAACCCCGACGCCGTGAAGCTCGACCACGTCACCTACATGGACGCGCTCAACCGCGGCCTGGCGGTGATGGACTCGACCGCCCTGACCTTCTGCATGGATAATAATATCCCGATCATCGTCTTCAACGCGCTGCAGCCCGGCACGATCGAGCGCATCGTGATGGGCGAGCACGTGGGCACCCTGGTCAGTAATACCCCCGCCACGGTCTGAGCCGCGCAGCGATCCTGCGCCCGAGCTGTCGGTGGGCCGGCTCCATGTCAACGAGTTTAGGAGGCCGCGATGGTCAATGACGTCATCCGCGAGTACGAGGCGCACCTGAAGAAGGCCGTCGAGGCGCTGCGCCATAACCTGGCGACCATCCGCACCGGCCGCGCCTCGGCGGGCCTGGTTGAGCATCTACAGGTTGAGGCCTATGGCTCGCCCATGCCCCTCAACCAGCTAGCCAATATCGCGGTGCCCGAGGCCAAGCTGATCGTCATCCAGCCCTTCGACGCGGGCATGATCAAGACGATCGAGAAGGCTATCCAGAACTCGGATATCGGCATCAATCCATCGAACGATGGCCGGGTCATCCGCCTCGGCGTCCCGCCGCTCACCGAGGAGCGCCGCAAGGAGCTGGTCAAGGTTGTGCGCCACCGCCTCGAGGACGTCAAGGTCTCGGTGCGCAACCAGCGCCGCGACGCGATCGACCAGCTCAAGGAGCTGGAGTCCGAGAAGCTGATCAGCGAGGATGACCTCAAGCGTGGCCAGGAGCGCGTGCAGCAGATCACCGATAAGTGCATCGGCGAGCTGGACACGGTCGGCAAAGAGAAAGAGGCCGAGGTGATGGCCGTCTGACGACGGGCCAGGGCCCCGGCCGGCTCCAGAAGCGGACTCCGCGCCCCGTAACGCACCCAAGAGAAGGGCCTACGAGCCTGTATGAGCACCCCCGAAGGCGCGCGCATCCCTCAACATATCGCGGTGATTATGGACGGGAACGGCCGGTGGGCCCGCAAACGGGGCCTGCCGCGCCTCGCCGGCCACCGCGCAGGCACCGAGAACATCCGGGCTATCGTCTCTGAGGCCGATAAGGCCGGCGTGCGCTTCCTCACGCTCTACGCCTTCTCGACCGAGAACTGGAACCGCCCCTCGCTCGAGGTCCAGGGGCTGATGCAGATCCTGGGCGACTTTATCGACCGCGAGACCCAGAACCTGCACGAGCAGAATGTGCGGCTGCGCCACCTCGGGCGCATCGAGGGCCTGAGCCCGGTGCTGGCACGAAAGGTCAACTATGCGGTTGACGTCACCCGGAACAATACCGGGCTGACCCTCGCGATCGCGTTTAACTACGGCGGGCGCGCCGACATTGTCGATGCTGTACGCCGTATTATCGCCACCGGGATCAGGGCCGACCAGATCGACGACCAGCTTGTGAGCGCCTACCTCTCGACCGCCGGCATGCCCGACCCCGATGTCGTCATCCGCACCAGCGGCGAGCGGCGCCTCTCGAACTTCCTGATCTGGCAAGCCGCCTACAGTGAGTACTGGTTCACCCCTGTCTTCTGGCCCGACTTCCGGCCAGAGCACCTCCACCAGGCGATCAGCGAGTATGGACGGCGCGAACGCCGCTTCGGCGGACTCACCGAGCAGAGCTAGCTCACTCACCAGGCGCCTCGCCAGCGTCGCCATTCTTATCCCGGCGATCATCGCCGCGGGGTGGTGGAGCCTCGCCACCGTCACGGCCGTGGCCGTCTGCGTCGCCCTCGGCATCATCGAGCTGTTCGCGATCCTGCGCCAGGGCGGACTCACGCCTCGCCTCGGCCCCGGGCTCGCGCTCGGGCTGGCCCTCTGCGCTACAGCCGCCCTGCGCCCCTACACCGGCCTCGACGTGACCGGGCTCGCCCTGACCCTCGGCGTCGGCCTCACCCTCTGCTACGAGCTGCTCCCCCGCGACCGCGGCGCCAGCCTGCAGAGCTGGGCCCTCACCTTCACCGGGGCGGTCTATATCGGCTGGCTGCTCAGCGCCTTCATCCTGCTGCGCCAGATCGACACCCCCCTGCGCGGCGGGCTGCTAGCGCCGCTCGGCATCCCACGGGGCGCCGCCTGGCTCTTCCTGGTCCTCGCGATCACCTGGATCCAGGATAGCGCGGCCTACTTCGTGGGCCGCTCGCTCGGCCGCCACCAGATGGCGCCGATCCTCAGCCCAAAGAAGAGCTGGGAGGGCTTCGCCGGCGGGATGCTGGCCTCGATCCTTACCGCTCTCGCGGCGGTGCCGCTGCTCGGTCTGCCGATCAGCGCCGTGGCCGCCGGCCTGATCGGCGCCGCTGCCGGCGTCGCCGGCCCGCTCGGCGACCTGGGCGAGTCGCTGATCAAGCGCCAGATCGGCGTGAAGGACTCGGGCAACCTCATCCCAGGCCACGGCGGCATCCTCGACCGTATGGACAGCCTGCTCTTCACGGGGCCGGTGGTGTACTATGGGGTACTGCTCGGGCTCGCCTTCTCTTGACGCTGGCCGGCTGATTCGCGACACTGATACTATTCCGGGCGGCGGGCCTGTGCCCG
>JAAXUL010001500.1 GCA_013336035.1 Chloroflexales bacterium | reverse complement strand
GGCCGGGTGAACTCGGGGAAGCGTCCGTTGGCCCAGTCAAACTTGCCGCTGTCCACGATCAGGCCGCCGATGCTGGTGCCGTGGCCGCCGATGTACTTGGTGGCCGAGTGGACCACGATGTCGGCGCCGTGCTCGATCGGGCGCCAGAGGTAGGGCGTCACGGTGGTCGCGTCGACGATCACCGGCACGCCCGCGGCGTGGGCGACAGCGGCGATGGCCTCCAGGTCGAGCACGTCGAGCCTGGGGTTGCCGATCAGCTCGAGGAAGACCGCCTTGGTGCGCTCGTCGATGGCGGCCTTGAAGCCCTCGATATCGCGCCCGTCCACAAAACGGGTGGTGATGCCGCGCAGGGGCAGCTCCTCCTGGAAGAGGGTGTAGGTGCCGCCGTAGAGGTCAGTGGACGAGACGATGTTGTCGCCGACCGAGGCCAGGGCGAGGATGCTGAAGGAGACCGCGGCCTGGCCGGAGGCGAGCGCCAGAGCGCCGACGCCGCCCTCGAGGGCCGCGATGCGCTGCTCGAGCACGTCCTGGGTGGGATTACCGACGCGGGTGTAGATGAAGCCTAGCTCTTCCAGGTCGAAGAGGCGCGCGGCGTGGCCGGTGTCTTTGAAGGTGAAGGAGGTGGAGGCGAAGATCGGCACGGCGCGGGCGCCAGTGGTGGGGTCGGGCACCTGGCCGGCGTGGAGGGCCAGCGTGTCGAAGCCCGTGAAGCTGATTGCGTCGTTGGTCACAGCGTACGCTCCTTTCGGAGAGCCATGGAGAGTGGCATGACGGCGGACACAGCGCGGCGCTGACCCGGTGCTGGCTGCTACCAGTGGGTCCGTCGCGGTCGGAGGCAGATGGGGTAGGCGCGCTGACGAGCGTCTGGCGCCGCAGGCTCTAAGCTCAGCGCTGGCTGTCCGGGCGACAACAGCCCGTCGTGGTGGTGCGACACGGGTGGAGAAGCACGGCGACCACCGCGAGCGGCGCTATGGGGGAAGCAGGATCTGCGCGCAGCATCGGTGGGGTCCTTCCAGGCGTGTGTGAGCGGACGGTGCGTGACAGAGGTATCATAATATAGTTACGCTAAATTGTCAAGTAGATCGAGCCCCGGGGCACTAGCCGAATCAGCGAGCTGGAAGAGCGTCTCGGGCGCCACATCCCAGCCGATGGGCTGGAAGCCGCCGTGACCCGCCGCGCGCTCGTAGAGCCCATCAAAGTCCCCCGCCGCGATGGCGTGCAGGGCGCCGACCAACTCGTCGACCTCGCTCTCAGTGTTGTACAGCCCCAAGCTGGCCCGCACCAGCCCCGGCAGCCCCTGCTCGCAGCCGGCGTGCTCGAGCCTCAGCAGCCGCCGCACATAGGGCTGGGCGCAGAAGCTGCCGCTGCGCACCGCCATCCCCGCCTCGTAGCTCAGGATCGCCGCCACCAGGTGCGGGTCGTAGCCCTCCAGGCAGAACGGGATCACCCCAAGTCGCTGGCTCGCGGTCGCTGGATCGGGGTCACCATAGATCCACAGCCCCGGCACACAGGCCAGCTGCTCGAGGGCGTAGGTGGTCAGCGCGGCCTCGTGGGCCGCGATCGCCTCGAAGCCGATCCGCTCCAGCGCCAGACAGGCCGCCGCCAGGGCGATCGCGCCCACCGCGTTGGGCGTGCCCGCCTCCTCGCGCGCCGGGCCATCGGCCCACTCCACGCCGCGGGCCGTCACCTGACGCACGCTGCCGCCCCCGGCCAGCAGCGGCGCGCCGCGCCGGAAGCTGTCGGCCCGCCCGATCAGCGCGCCCGCGCCGTAGGGCGCGTAGAGCTTGTGCCCCGAGAGGGCCACGTAGTCGAGGTGGGCCGGGTCGCCCAGGTCGCCCAGCTCGATGCGCCGGTGGGGCGCCAGCTGGG
>JAAXUL010000697.1 GCA_013336035.1 Chloroflexales bacterium | reverse complement strand
GTGGCGGTGCCCTGGAGGGGCACGGTGTCGAGGGTCTTCAGGTCGATCGGCAAGAACTCGCGCTTCCCGCCCTGCTTGACCTCTCTGTAGAAGCCGCCGCCCGACTTGCGGCCGAGCTTGCCGGCGGCGACCATGCGGTCCATGATATCGGTGGAGCGCAGGACCTCGCGGCTCTCGTCGTCGGGGACGGCGGGGTAGAGGTTGTTGGCCACGTGGGCCATGATGTCGATGCCGACCACGTCGAGCAGGCGGAAGGTGGCGGTGTTGGGGCGGCCGACGACCGGCCCGGTGAGCGCGTCGACCTCCTCGATCGTGTAGCTGTTATCGAGGATGAAGCGCAGGTCGCTCGTCGCGGCGAAGGCGATGATGCGGTTGCCGATGAAGTTGGGGCGGTCCTTGCAGACCACCACACCCTTGCCGAGGGTGTCCTCGGCGAAGTGGCGGAAGGCCGTGAAGACCTCGGGGTCGACGGCGTCGCCGGGGATGAGCTCGAGCAGCTTCAGGTAGCGGGGCGGGTTGAAGAAGTGGCTGCCGAAGAAGTGCTTTTTGAACCCGTCGCTGCGGCCCTCGGCGATCAGGGCGATCGGGATGCCCGAGGTGTTGGATGTGACGATGGCCCCGGGCTTGCGGACGGCCTCGAGGCGCTCCATGAGCGCCTGCTTGGGGCCGAGCTGCTCGATGATCACTTCGACAATCCAGTCGCAGTCGGCCAGCTTCGCGAAGTCGTCCTCGGTGTTGCCGAGGGTGATCAGGGCGGCGCTGCGCTCGTTGTACAGGTTGGCCGGGCGGGCCTTGCGCATGCGGTCGAAGCCGCCCTGGACGAAGCGGTTGCGGACGGCGGGGTGCGCAAGGGTGAGACCCTTCGCCTCCTCCTCTGGGGTCAGCTTTGCGGGGGGCATGTCGAGGAGCAATACCGGCAGGCCGGCTCCGGCGACGAGGGCGGCGATGGACGCGCCCATCGTGCCGGCGCCGATCACGGCAACACGCTTGATCTGGTCGGGCATCGGGTCCTCCTTGACCGGTCGCGTGGGTGGCGCATTACGCGCTGCGTTATGGATATGAGTATGATACCACAATCGTGGCAGATCTGCATATGGGCGGGCCCGCGGGCGGGCCCCTACGTCACCTCGATCTCGTAGACCTGGCGCACCTCGTGGTCGACGCCGGTGAGGGCTAGCTCGAGCGCGTAGCGTCCGGGGCGCGTGGGGGTCAGGCGCAGCCGGTCGACCACGATGGGCAGACAGTCGGCGGGCAGGTCCACGCGGTGGCGGGCCTCGGCGAGCAGGGTGCCGGCGGGGTCGCGCAGGCGGGCCTCGAGGCGGGCGCCCAGGATGGCCCGGCGCGCGTCGTTCACCACCGAGAGCGGCAGGGTGATCGCCTCGCCCACGGTGTAGGTGCGCGGCGCGTAGAGGCAGTAGGCGTACTGCGGGCTGAAGGCCAGGCGCATGGCGTGGTACGAGCGCTTGGGCACGCGCCAGTAGTCCACGACGCTCCAGAGCACGGCGGGGTAGGGGTCGACGAAGAGGAAGGCCACGATGCCCCCCGTGGGCTGATACTTGCGGTTGCGCAGCCGGTCGATGTAGTAGCGGTTGATGAAGATCTGGTAGTCCTGCGACACCTCGACCACCTCGGCCAGCGAGCCGGCCTCGCGCCAGGGGATCCAGTTGGCCATGATCTCGCCCTGGAGGCCGTGGCGGGCCTCGAGGGCCTGCACGACCTCGTCGGTCAGGGGCTCGGGGATGAAGCGGCGGCTGCTCTCGAGGTTAGGGAAGCTCTGGGCGCCGAACTCGGTCATGAAGCTCATGTTGCCGGGGAAGCGCCGCTGCATCATCTCGGCGTCCTCGAGGGTGCCGTGGTTGCTGTACCAGCCGAAGTAGGCGTGGCCGTCGGTGCCCTCGCGCACGTAGGGGATGTGGAACTCGCCCGAGGAGCGGATGACGGGCCGGGTCGGGTCCTCTTGCTCGGCGATGGCCTTGAGCTGAGTGTCCATCACGTCGCGGTTCCAGCTGAAGCCGAGCGCGGTGAGCTGGGTGCGCAGGCGGGCCACGAAGCTCTCGTCGGCGGTGTCCTCGATCAGGAAGGCCTCGTTGTGCATGCACCAGATGGCGACCGAGGGGTGGCTGCCCAGCAGCCGCACCATCGAGCGGGCCTGCCGGCGGGCCTGCGCGAGCACCTGCTGGTCGTAGACCCACTGGAGCGGGAAGTCCTGCCAGAGCAGCATGCCCGCGACGTCGGCCGCCTCGTAGAGCAGCGGGTGGTCGACGTGGGCGTGCACGCGCAGCAGGTTCATGTGGGCCTCGCGGGCGAGGCGCAGGTCGGCGTCGTAGCGCTCGCGGGTCATCGTGGCGATGCGCATATCGCCGGGCGGGTAGTTGTTGCCCTTGATCAGGAAGCGCACCCCGTTGAGGTAGGCGATCCAGCCGCGCAGCTCGAAGGTGCGCACGCCGAAGGTGACGGCGCGCTGGTCGCTGATGGCGCCGCCGCACAGCACCTCGACCGTGACATCGTAGAGATCGGGCCGGCCGATGTCGTGGGTCCACCAGAGGCGCGGGTCGCGCAGCTTGACCAGGCCGCCTACCTCCTGGTGGCCGCGGTGCAGGACGCGCTGCTGCTCGAAGACCTGGGGCGCGGCCTCGAAGGTGCGCGGCGTGAAGTGCAGGCGCAGGGTGACCGGCCCGTGGGCGGCGGCGTCGAGGTCGAGGTCGAAGCGCACCTGGGCGAAGTGGTCGTCGCAGGCCACCGTGAGCAGGCGGGCGTGCTGTAGGCGCACGGGCCCGCTGGTGTGCAGCTCGACGGGCAGCCAGATGCCGCCAGGGTTGGCCTGGGGGTCGAGGCAGTCCCAGTGCGAGAAGACCCCGGTGACCATTGTCTTGCCGAGCTTGTTGCGCTCCTCGGGGCAGTCCACCTCGACCAGCAGGGTGTTCGTATCCTGAAGCAGGCCGGTGACCTCGGGCTCGTAGGGCGTGAAGTAGCCCTCGTGGGCGCCCAGGTCTACGCCGTTGAGGTAGGGCCGCGAGCGGTAGAAGGCGCCGTTGAGGCGCAGCCACACGCGCTCGCCGGCCGCGCCCCCGTCGCCCAGGCGGAACGAGCAGCGGTAGACGGCCTTGCCGGTGTGCTGCTCAAGTCCCGGGAGCTGCTGCCAATGGGCGGGCACATGGGCGGGCATCCAGCCCTCTTCGTCGCGCGGGTAGATACCCTGGCGGAAGTCGTCAAGGGGGCGGATCTGCCAGTGGTCATCTAAGGTGAGGTAGTGCATAGCTAGAGATTGCGGATCACATGCCAGTAGACGTCGACCCGCTGACGGCGCAGCTCGGGGCGGTGGCCCAGGCTGAGCTTTAGCCCCTCAGCGGCAAGCTCGTAGACAAAGGCCAGGCGCAGGAAGCCGCGCAGCAGGCGAGAGACGCCCCAGCCGTACCACATGCGGGCCAGCAGGATCCTGCTGCGGCTGAAGCTGAGGTGGCGGCCGGCCACGGCCTGCTCGCTGCTCTTGCCCTCGTAGTGGGTGATCACTGCCTCCGGCAGAAACCAGATGGCGTCCCCGCCCCAGGCGGCCTGGATGCGGCGCTGCCACTCGAGCTCCTCGCTGTACATGAAGAAGCGCTCGTCGAGCAGGCCGGCGCGCCGGATGGCCTCGGCGCGGACGAGCAGGGCCGCGCCGACGAGCCAGCCCACGGGCTGGGCGTGGTCGTCGCGCAGGTCGGCGCAGCGGTAGCGGCGGGCCCAGGGGTTGCCGGGCCAGAGCCGGTCGAGGGCTGTGCTCTCCCAGAACAGGGTCGCGGCGGTGGGGAAGCGGCGGCGCGAGGGCTGGGCCGAGCCGTCGCCGTAGCGCAGCCGCGGGCCGACGGCGGCCAGCTCCGGACGGGCCTCTAGCTCGCGGACGAGGCGCGGGATCGCGTCGCCCACGGGCTCGGTGTCGGGGTTGAGCAGCAGCACGTAGCGCGCCGCGCCCTCTCTGAGCGCCACCCTGAGGGCCAGGTTGTTCCCCCCGGCGAAGCCCAGGTTGGCGCCGGCCTCGATGAGGCGCACATGGGGGAACTCGGCGCGGAGCATCGCGGGCGTCCCGTCGTGGCTGGCATTGTCCACGACGAGCACCTCGTAGGCGATGCCGCCGCCGGCCAGCGAGGCCTCGACGGCCCGCAGGCAGCGCCGCAGCAGGCCGTGCACGTTCCACGACACTATGATGATCGCGAGGGTGGGTGTGTCGCTCATGCGATAAGTGTTACCTGCTCGGCGGAGCCCTCCTCGGCGAAGATCAGCAGCTCGTTCTGCTCGCTGAGCCAGGATACAGGCAGCTTGTAGTCCTCTTGCGGGCCGATCTGCCAGAAGCGAGCCAGGTTGCGCCCGTTGAGCCAGATCTGGCCCTTGGCCAGGCGGCCGACCCGCAGACGAAGGCTGGCGGCCTGAGGCCCCAGGTCAGAGGACGCGAAGCTGCCGCGGTAGAAGGCCATGCCGGCGCCCTGCGCTCCGCGCGCCGCGCCCTGTTCTTCCGGCGTCACCCCGGCGCGAAAGCCCCAGCGGGCGGGGAGCGGGCGGGCGGGGTCGTAGCTGGCGAGGGTGGCGCGCCAGGGGGCCCCGGCGTAGCCCTGGATGTTCAGGGCCAGAAGGTTGGCGCCCGGGCGCAGCAGGCC
This sequence comes from Chloroflexales bacterium, assembly GCA_013336035.1. Lineage (GTDB taxonomy): Bacteria > Chloroflexota > Chloroflexia > Chloroflexales > Chloroflexaceae > CAIWXH01. The sequence continues at coordinate 198 of JAAXUL010000697.1, read as the reverse complement.
GCTGATGTCGGCCTTGATCAGCCCGCCGCTGCGGTGCCGGCTGAAGCGCTCGACGGCCTGCCCGTTGACGAAGAAGCCGCCCGAGTTGCGGTCGCCGGTGATGTGGGCGATATAGCGCCGCCCGGGGCGGGCCTCAAATGTGCGCAGCAGCCAGACTGCCGGGCCCTCGAAGGCGAAGCGGCTCAGGTGCACGTCGGC
>JAAXUL010000696.1 GCA_013336035.1 Chloroflexales bacterium | reverse complement strand
CCCGAACTGTGTACACAGGCGGAGTCGCTCTATGCAAGCCTCTTTATCGGCTGCGGCTGCTACCCAGCTTCAGCAGGCCGCCCAGCCGAGCAGCGGCAACCCCCTGCTCGCCATCGGCGCCTTCTTGCTCATGCTCGGTATCCTCGTGGTCGTCCACGAGCTGGGCCACTTTCTCACCGCGATCTGGATGGGTATCAAGGTCGAGGAGTTCGGCATCGGCTACCCGCCCCGGGCTCTGACGCTCTTCGAGCGCAATGGGGTGAAATATACGCTCAACTGGCTGCCCCTCGGCGGCTTTGTGCGCTTCGCCAATAGCGACGACAGCGCGCAGGACGCCCTCTACGGCGCGGGCGGCAGCCTGGCCGCCGCCCCACCCTGGCGCAAGATCGCCGTGATGGTGGCCGGCCCGCTTATGAACCTGATCCTCGCTATGCTGATCTTCGCCGTTATCTTTATGGCTATGGGCATCCCCAGCCCGACCGGCAACCAGACGATCAGCGAGGTGTTCGCCGATACGCCCGCTGCCCAGGGCGGCCTGCGCCCCGACGACGTGCTGCTTAGCCTCGATGGGCGACCGGTAGGCAGCGCCGCCGTGATCGGCGAGATCGCCCGCGCCAACCCCGGGCAGCCCGTCGAGGCCGTGGTGCTCCGCGATGGCCACGAGCTCACCCTCACCCTGACGCCCGGCCCCTGGACCGCCCCCGACGGCACGCAGTACCCGTCCGGCTTTGGCTTCAGCTACGCCCCCCAGATCGAGCAGATGCAGGTCGGGCCCCTCGCGGCCATGGGGCGCGGCGTCACCTACAGCCTCGAGCTGACGGGCCGTATGCTCCAGGCCCTGGCCAGCCTGCCCGGGTCTATCCTCGGCATCTTCTCGCCCACCCCCTCGCCCGACGGCGAGCCGATCGGCCCGGTCGGGATCGCGCGGGCCACCGGCGAGGTGATCCAGCAGCCCGGGGGCTTCGCGGCCTTCTGGAACCTCACCGCCGTGCTCAGCCTCAATCTCTTCCTGCTCAACCTGCTGCCCATCCCGGCCCTCGACGGCAGCCATATCGTCTTCTCGCTGATCGAGTGGCTTCGCGGCGGCAAGAAGGTCCCGCCCGAGAAGGAGGCCCTTGTCCACGCGATCGGCTTCGCCGCCCTGATGGGCCTGATGCTGCTGATCACGGTCAATGATGTGATCAATGCGTTCAACGGGACGCCAGTGCTCGGGGGCGGGTGAGCGCTCACCCCAGCGAACACAGTGAGCGCTCACCTGAGCGAACGGAGTGAGCGATGATACGGGCTAGCGAAGTTGGCGACTACGTCTACTGCGCGCGGTCGTGGTGGCTGCGGCGCGTTGCGGGCGAGGAGCCGGAGGGGCGCGAGCGGCGCGCGGCCGGGGTGCGGCTCCACGCCCGCCACGGGCGCGCCGTGAGCTTCAGCAGCGCCGCCCTGTGGATGGGGCTGATCGCCCTGGCCGCCGGCCTGCTGCTCTTCCTCGTCCTGTGAGCGGGCAGACCCTGGCCCTGGCCCTGCTGGGGCTGGCGCTCGTCCTGCTCGCCGCCGCGGCGCTGGCCCGCCGGCGCAGCGGTCTGCCGTGGGGCCGGGTGCTCGCCGAGGATGTAGGGGCCGGGCGCGCGCCGCAGCGCCCGCTCTACGCCAGGCGCTACGGCCTGACCGGCAAGCCCGACTACCTGCTCGAGCAGGGCGGCGCCACTATCCCGGTCGAGGTCAAGCCCGGGCGCCGCTCGCCCCGCCCCTACGACTCGGACCTGATGCAGCTGGCGGCCTACTGCCTGCTGGTCGAGGAGAGCACCGGTGCGGCGCCCCCCTACGGGCTGCTGCGCTACGCCGACGCCACCTTTCGCCTGCCCTACACCGACGCCGTGCGCGACGAGCTGCTGGACACCCTCGAGGCGATGCGCGACCTGCTCGAGGCCGACGACGCCGAGCGCAGCCACGATGACCCACGCCGCTGCGCCGGCTGCGGCTTCCGCGCCGTCTGCGAGGAATCACTGGCGCCGGATACGCCCGTATAATTCCCTTATCCGTATGTCGGGCCGAGAAGGGGAAAATGTGCTATGATACTCGCGCGCAGCGATGTAATCGTTAAGCTCGAGGACCGCCTGGCCGGACGGATCAGCGACGCGAGCCTCGCGACATGGGCCTTCGACCTATTCTACGCCGTAGAGCAGGACGATCTGGAGGTAGACGGGGCCGACAGCGAGGCGATCGCCGAGGTGCTCGACGACCTCATGTTCGCCGACGACCCGAGCTTCGCGCTGGACGAGGCCGACCTGCGACGGCTGATCGCCCGGCTTCAAGAGCCATGAAGATTCGCCAGCACCCGCGGATGTCCGGTATCCTCGTTGGCGACGAGGTTTACTCCCACCCCCACAAGATCTTCGCCAGGGTAGCCGACGTCTTTCCCGCCGCCGTCTGCGTGAAGATCGGCATCCTCTCTATCGAGGAGCCAATGGAGATGACCATGGCCCCGCAGCTCTGGCGCGCCGACGATATCGAGAACCTGTCGGTGTGCCGCTACTGCGGCAGCCGCGAGAATATTCACCCCGTCAGCGGCACCGGCATCCCCTTCCGGGTCTGCGCGGCGTGTAGCCTGAGTAGCGACGATCTGCCCCCGACACCGCCCGTGGCATAATCGCGGCGGCCCCCCCCTCAAGCCACCTTGCGCAAGGGCGCCCACCACGGGCGCCCTTGCGCGCTCCCTACCCATTCTTCCAGGGCCACGCTAGACAGCCCACTGATGACGACGGGCGGCCCCGCCGCATATACTCTAGCCAGTGATGATGGCAAAGCGGAGGGGCACCCCTATGAGTGAGCATGTTGATGCGGCCGAGCTGCTCGGCGCGATCTCGAATCAGATGGCCGACGCCGTGGCGCGGGTGGGCGCCGCGCTAGTGCAGGTGCGCGGGCGCCCGCGCGGCCCCGCCACCGGCATTGTGGTGGCCAACGACACCGTGCTGACCGCCGACCATGTGCTCGAGCGCGATGATGAGCTGAGCGTCGAGGCGCCGGATGGGCGGGCCCTGCCTGCCCAGCTGGCCGGCCGCGACCACGCGAGCGACCTGGCCCTGCTACGGGCGCCCGGCCTTGCCGTAGCCCCGGCGGCCTTCGTCGAGACACCCGCCCGCGTCGGCCAGATCGTGCTGGCTGTCGGGCGGCCCGGCGTCAGCCCCATGGCCTCATTCGGCATCGTAAGCGCCGTGGGCGGCCCCCTGCGCGGGCGACGTGGCGCTGTGCTTGAGCAGTTCGTGCAGACCGACGCCATCCCCTACCCGGGCTTCTCGGGCGGGGCCCTGGTAGACGCCAGCGGGGCCGTGGCGGCCGTCCTCACTACCGGGCTGGCCGGCGGGGTGGCCCTCGGCGTACCGGCGGCCCTGGCCCTGCGCATCGCAGAGACGTTAGGCAGCACAGGTTATGTCAAGCGGGGCTTCCTGGGGATCAGCAGCCAACCGGTCGAGCTGCCGGAGGGCCAGCGGGCGGGGCTCAGCCAGGAGCGCGCATTGCTGGTGGTGCGGGTCGAGCCGGGCAGCCCGGCGGCCCAGGGAGGGCTGCTGCTTGGCGATGTGCTAACCGCCTTCGACGGCGCGCCCCTGACCGACACCGATGAGCTCCAGGCTCTGCTGGCGGGCGAGCGCGTCGGCAAGACCGTGCCGGTGCAGGTGCTGCGCGGCGGCGCCCTGGTGACGCTGAAGGTCACGGTTGGACAGCGGAGCTAGTGCCGGCGCCCGGCGCCGGCCCCTATGTAGAGTAGGCTACACCCATGACGACAACAGAGCTTGAGCGGCCCGCGGCCGCAACGCTGATTGGCGCCGCGGCCGTGGGGCTGGCCGCGCGGGCGCGGGCGAGCGTGGTGCAGGTGCGCGGGCGCGGACCAGGGGGCGGCTCAGGCCTGGCCTGGCGCGACGGCCGCACAGTGATGACCAACTTCCACGTGGTGGCCGGCGTGGGCGCGCAGCTCGAGATCCTGACCCACGCCGAAGGGCGCCACCGGGCGCGCCTGATCGCCGGCAACCCGCGCCTTGACCTGGCGCTTCTGGACGTCGAGGGCGGTGATCTGACGCCGCCGCCCCTGGGCGACTCGGCGCGGCTGCGGGTGGGCGAGCTAGTCTTTGCCGTGGGCAACCCGTGGGGCCAGCGGGGCGTGGTGACGGCGGGCATCGTGAGCGCCGTCGGCGAGATCCCGGCGGGGCGCGACGAGCAGCCCGCGAGCTATATTCGCTCCGATGTGCGCCTGGCGCCTGGCAACTCGGGCGGGCCCCTGCTGAACGCCCAGGGCGAGGTGGTGGGGATCAACGCAATGATCTTCGGCGGCGACCTGTCGGTGGCCATCCCCACGCACGTCGCCCTGGCCTGGGTGGCGCGCCTGCCGTCACGCCCGATCTTCCTGGGCCTCGGCGTGCAGCCCGTCGCTCTGCCGCCCAGCCTTGGTCGCGACGGACAGCAGACGGGCCTGCTGGTGGCCCAGGTGGCGCGGGGCGGGCCCGCCGCCTCCGCCGGCCTGATGGTGGGCGACCTGATCCTGGCCCTCGACGGGCAGCCCCTTGCCGCCACCGAGGGCCTGCTCGAGGCTCTGGCCGCGCGCGCCCCTGGCGATACGCTGCGGCTCGATCTCGCGCGCGGCGGGCATCCGCTGACGCTGGCGGTGACGCTGGCAGAAAAGGAGTAGCTGAGCTAGCGGCTCACAGGCTATGACAACCGTCTTTCTCATCGCCCCGACGCCGGCCCTGAGCACCGGGCGACGGGCGCTGCTCGCGGGCGAGTGGGTGGAGGTGGTGGGCGAGGCGGCCGGCGCGACCCTTGCGCCGGCCGCCGATGTGGTGC
>JAAXUL010000695.1 GCA_013336035.1 Chloroflexales bacterium | reverse complement strand
CGCATGGCCGCCGGCGAGCAGCTCGCCCGCCCCGGCGATGTGCTGCTCGACGCGCCGACCGTCGCCGCCCTCGGCCCAGGCGCCACGCTCGGCCCGGCGTGCGTGGACCCCGCGACCGGCGAGCGCTTCGCCCGGCTGCTCGCCCTGGACGCCCCTCCGGCCCCGGCCCCCTGGGAGCCGGTGGAGCTGCCAGCCGCCACCCTGCGCCCCTGGGTGCTGCCCCTCGTCTGGGAGCGCCACCAGGCTGGTCTGGGCGCGTTCCTCACCGAGCTACGCCCCGCCGTGGCCCTCTTCCTGCGCTTCGGCGGCCTCGACTTCGACGACGAGGCTGCCGCCGGCTGGCTCGACGCCCTCATCCGCCGGGTTCAAGCGATCTGCGCCGAGCTCGGCGGCACCCTGCTCCAGCTCACGCTGGGCGACAAGGGGGCGTTCCTCTACGCCTCCTTCGGGGCCCTCGTCGCCCACGAGGACGACGCCCGCCGCGCCGCCCACGCCGCGCTGGCCCTCCACGCCGCCGCGGCTGAGCTCGGCCTCTCCGGTATCCAGATCGGCCTCAGCCAGGGCACGTTGCGCTGCGGGGCGAGCGGCGGGCCCACCCGCCAGACCTACGCGGCCCTCGGCGACGAGGTCAATCTCGCCGTGCGCCTGATGAGCCGCGCCGCCCCGGGCGAGACCCTGCTCAGCGGGCGCGTGCAGCGCGCCCTGGGCGAGGCCTTCGCGCTGGAGCCCCGCCCGCCCATCCCGCTCAAGGGCAAGGCCGAGCCCCTGCCCGTCTTCGCCCTCACCGGCATCGCCGGCCGGCGGGCCGTCCGGCTACAGGAGCCCGCTTACGCCCTGCCGATGGTCGGACGCACCCGCGAGCTCGCCGCCATCCAGGCCTGCCTGGAGCGGGCGCAGGCCGGCGAGGGCCAGGTGGTCGTCATCCAGGCCGAGGCGGGCATGGGCAAGAGCCGCCTGATCGCCGAGGCGGTGCGCCTGGCCCGGCGGGCGGGCTGCGTCGGCTACGACGGGGCCGCCGCCGCCAGTGAGCGCCAGACGCCCTACCTCGCCTGGCGCCCGGTCGTCCAGGCCCTGCTCGACATCGACCCCGACGCGCCCGCCCGGCGGCTACTCCGGCAGCTGGCGGGCGAGCTGGAGGAGCGCGTGCCCGAGCGAGTCGCGGCGCTCCCGCTCCTCGACCTGCTGCTAGAGCGCGAGCTGCCGGAGACCGCGTTCACCCAGACGCTCACCTCCCAGGAGCGCAAGGGCATGCGCGAGGCGCTGCTGCTCGATCTGCTGGTCCAGGCCGCGCGCGAGGCGGGGGCCGAGGGCTCAGCGCTGCTGCTGGTGCTGGAGGACACCCACTGGCTCGACCCCCTGGGCCGCGACCTGCTGCTGCGGCTGGCTCAGGCGGCAGCGGATCTCCCTCTGCTGCTAGTGGTCGCCACGCGCCCCGCGCTGCCCCAGGCCCCCGACCCGCTGGCGGCGCTGCCGCACACCACAACCCTGACCCTGGAGGGGCTGGACGACGGAGCGCTGGAGGGGCTAGTGCGCGCCAAGCTGGCCCAGCTCTACCCGGCGCGGACGGCGGCGCTGCCCCTGGGCCTGGTGGCGACCCTCGCCGCGCGGGCCCAGGGCAACCCCTTCTGCATCGAGGAGCTGCTGAGCTACCTGCACGACCGTGGGATCACCCCTGATGCGCCAGGCGCGCTTGCGGGGCTGGAGCTGCCGGATAGCCTGCAGCGGCTGGTGCTGGCGCGCATCGACCAGCTGAGCGAGCGCGAGCGGGCGACGCTGCGGGTGGCGAGCGTGGTGGGCCGGCTGTTCCGCGCGGCCTGGCTGCCGGGCTTCGCGCCCGACCTGGGCGACCTGCCGCGGGTGAAGGCCGACCTGGAGCGGCTGGCGCGGCTGGACCTGACCGCGCTGGACACCCCGGAGCCCGAGCTGACCTACCTGTTCAAGCACGTGGTGACGCAGGAGGTGGCCTACGGCGGCCTGCCGCAGGCGCTGCGGGCACGGCTGCACGGCGCCCTGGCGGCCTGGCTAGAGGCCGCGACGCCTGACGCACCGCCGCTAGACCTGCTGGCCTACCACTACGACCACAGCGACAACCTGCCCAGGCGGCGGGCATACCTGCGGCGGGCGGGCGAGGCGGCGGCGGCGGATTATGCCAACGCGGCGGCTATCGACTACCTGAGCCGGGCGCTGGCCCTCACCCCCGAGGAGGACGAGCAGCAGCGCTGGGCGCTGCTCTGGGCGCGCGAGCAGGTCTACGCCCTGGTCGGCGAGCGTGGGCCGCAGGTGGCCGACCTGGAGGCCCTGGCGACACTGGCGGCGCGGCAGGGCGACCGGGCACGCCAGGCGGCCGTGGCTCTGCGCTGGAGCTGGTACTACGAGACGACGACCGCGTACCCGGCGATGATCGAGGCCGCGCAGCAGGCGCTGGCGCTTGCCGAGGGCGACATGGCCCAGCAGGCGCTCGCCCGCCTGCACTGGGGAACAGCCCTCTGGCGCCAGGGTGAGTTCGCTGAGGCACAGGTGCAGATCGAACTGTCACTAGAGCTGGCCCGTGCGACGGGCAATCATCAGATCGAGATGACGGCGCTGCGCCTTCTGGGCGTGGTAGCCCACGAGCAGAACCACTTCGCGAGGGCGAGGGCCTTCTACGAGCAGGCCCTCGCCCTCGCTCGGGCGATCCATCACCGTGTGGGCGAGGCCAACGCGCTGGGCAATCTGGGCCTCCTCAACCTGACAGAGGGGAACTATCCGGCGGCACGCGAACAGATCACACAGGCCGTGGCGATCTCGCGTATCAGCGGCGACCGGCGCTTCGAGGCCCACTGGCTCGTCGGTCTGGGCGACGTCGAGCGCCGGCAGGGCGCCTACGCGACAGCGCGCCGGCTATTCGAGGAGGCCCTGGCGACCTTCCGCGCCATCGACGACCGCCTCTTTGCGGCCGAGGCGATCATCAACCTGGGCTGCCTCACGGCGGCGGAGGGCGACCCCGCCGCCGCGCGTACGCGCTACGAGCAGGCCCTGGTGATCTTCCGCGCCGTCGGCGACCGGACCTATCAGTGGTGGGCCCTGAGCGAGCTGGGGCATACGCTGGTCGAGCTTGGGCTCGCCCCCCAGGCGGTGGAGGCGGCGCAGGAGGCCGTCGCGCTGTGCGACGCGCTCGGCGACCTCGTGGGGGGCGCCGCGGGCCGCGCGGGGCTGGCACGAGCGCTGCGGGCGCAGCAGGATCTGCCCGGGGCGCTTGCCCAGGTCGAGCTGGTGCTCCGCCACCTGGAGACTGGCACGCTAAATGTGGTTTATGGCGAGCCATTGCGCGCGTACCTGCCCTGCTACGAGGTGCTGCGGGACGCGGGCGACCCGCGGGCCGGGCCGCTGCTGGCCCAGGCGCACGCCGAGCTGCAGCGAATGGCGGCGCGCCTCACGGAAGACGAACGGCGCGTCTTCCGTGAGGCGGTGCCGTGGAACCGGGCCATCGTCGCGGCGTGGGCCGCGCACCAGCGCGGCGCCCACTGAGCGCGCAGGTGCGCCTACGTCTGGAAAATCCACCTCGGGTTGGCAGATCTTATGGCTGGCAGGGCCGCAGGGGCCGTGGCGCGCCGTGCCCATGCTATACTTGATTCATACTCAGGCAGTGATTCAGAGGCAAAGCCGTGGTTGTACAGCCCGGCGCACCACTCAAGGGCAGCAGTGTGGCCGTGACGGCCCGCCCGCGCCACAACCTACCCACGCCCCCGCGGCCCCTGGTCGGCCGCACCGCCGAGCTGGCGCAGCTCCTGGCCCACCTCCGCGATCCCGCCTGCCGCCTGGTGACTGTGGCCGGGCCAGGTGGTGCCGGGAAGACGCGCCTCGCTCTGGCCGCGGCCCTGGCCCTGGCCCCTGCCGATGGCATTACGACGCCCTTTAGCGCCGGGGTGTTTCTGCTCCAGCTGTCCGCCCTCGACCCGGCAACTACGGCCGACCATCTGGCTGCTGTCACCGCCGATGCCCTGGGCATCGACCTCGGCGGCGAAGCGCCCTCGCGGGAGCGGCTGGCCGCGGCAATCCGCGAGCGCCCCCTGCTCCTGCTGCTCGATAACTGCGAGCACCTGGCCGAGCTATCCGCCTTCGTGGCCGGGCTGCTGCGAGAGGCCGTCGAGCTGACGGTCCTGGCGACGTCGCGCAGCCGGCTCGGCCTACATGGGGAGTGGGTGGTCCCGCTCCAGGGCCTGCCGGCCCCGCCCGAGCTCGCCTGGGCCCCGGACGACCCGGCGCGGTACGACGCCGTCCAGCTCTTCGTTGAGAGCGCCCGGACCGTCACGCCGGAGTTCCGCTATGGCCCAGCCGTGGCCGCGATCTGCCGCCTGGTCGGCGGGCTGCCCCTGGGCCTCGAGCTTGCCGCCAGCTGGACGCCCGTGCTCAGCTGCGAAGAGATCGCCGCGGAGATCGGGCACAACCTCGACTTCCTGGCGGCCGAGCTGAGCGACCTGCCGGCGCGTCAGCAGAGCTTGCGCGCGGTGTTCAGCTCCTCGTGGTCCCTGCTCAGCGCCGACGAGCAGCGGGCGGCGCGACGCATGGCCTCCTTCCACGGTGAGTTTACGCGCGAGGCGGCGGCGGCCGTGGCGGGAGTGGGCCTGCCCCTGCTGGGGGCCCTGATCAAGAAGTCGCTCGTGGCTCGCGTGGGCACGCCTGAGGGGGGCAGCACCCGCTACACGCTGCTCGGCCCGCTGCGCCCCTACGCGGCCGAGCAGCTGGCGGCCGCCGGCGAGGCTGCGGCGACTGAGATTGCCCACGGGACGTACTACCTCGGCTGGCTCGCCGGCCTCCCCGCCGCCCTGCGGGGCCCTGAGCAGCAGGCGGC
>JAAXUL010001499.1 GCA_013336035.1 Chloroflexales bacterium | reverse complement strand
GAATAGATCTCCAGGCTTGCCGTGATCAGCTGATCACAGTAAAGCGCTCTTACTTCATCGTCATTCAGGGAGGAACGGTAAAAAAGAAGTTCCTTATAACCAGCAAGATCGGGGGCGGAAGCATTGTTCATAATCCCGGTTCCGCCGAGCAGTTCCGCCTCGAAACGCCGCGCCTGTGGGACGTCTCCGCGCCCAGCCTGTATCAGGCGCGCGTCACGGTCTCGTGCAAAGGCTCCGCCGACACAGAGACCACGCGCTTCGGCATCCGCTCGTTCGCCTTCCCGCCCGACGACGGCTTCCACCTCAACGGCCGCCGCGTGCAGCTCAACGGCGTGGACCTGCACGCGGACCTCGGCCCGCTCGGCATGGCCTTCAACCGCTCGGCCATGCGCCGCCAGCTCGAGATCATGAAGGACATGGGCTTCAACGCCCTGCGCACCAGCCACAACTGCCCCGCGCCCGAGGTGTTGGAGCTGTGCGACGAGATGGGCATTTTCGTCTGGAACGAGGGCTTCGACAAGTGGGACGGCACCTCCGGCCGCCGCAACGACCAGGACCTCGAAGAGTACGTCTCGCGCAATCTGCGGCAGTTCGTGCGCCGCGACCGCAACCACCCCTGCGTCTTCGTCTGGTCCATGGGCAACGAGATCCCGCCCGCCAAGCCAGACGACCCGAAGGACCCGGGCATGACCCAGGCGCGCTGCACGCTCTTCCGAGAGGTCATCCGCGAACTCGACACCACCCGCCCCGTCGGCATCGGCTGCTGCCACGGCGAGGCCGTCGGCATGGGCATCTTTGAGAACCTCGACATCACGGGCTGGAACTACGGCGCCCAGTATGCCAACATCAAAAGCAAGTATCCGGACAAGCCCGTGCTCTACTCCGAGTCCGCCTCGGCCCTCAGCTCGTACGGTTACTACGCGCAGCCGCAGCCGCAAAACAAGACCGACTACGCGGTGGAGGATCTCGAGGTCTGCTCCTACGACCACAACGCGGCGCCCTGGTCCGACATCCCGGACCTTGAATTCGCCCGTATGGAGCGCGACCGCTATTGCGGCGGGGAGTTCGTCTGGACCGGACTCGACTATTTGGGCGAGCCGACCCCCTACATGCACTACTTCGAGCAGATGCGCAAGTACCCGCAAGAGCAGATGGCCCGCAGCTCCTACTTCGGCATCGTGGACCTCTGCGGTATACCCAAGGACCGCTTCTACCTCTACCGCAGCCACTGGAACACCAACGCGGTGACGCTGCACATCCTGCCGCACTGGAACTGGCCGGACAAGGTGGGGCAGAAGGTGCCGGTCTATGTCTACACCAGCGGCGACTCCGCCGAGCTCTTCCTCAACGGAAAGTCGCTCGGGCGCCGCGCCAAGGGGCAGGCACAGCCCAGGCCCGTCAACCTCGCCGCCGGCAAGAGCGCGACCGCCTCGACCGTCGAGACCGCGGCCCACAACAACCCTGCCGCAAACGCCGTGGACGGCAATAATGAGACCCGCTGGTGCGCCTCCGGCCCGGAGAAGCCTCAGTGGTGGCAGGTCGATCTCGGCACGCCGACAACCTTCCGTCACCTGATGGTCACTTTTGAGGGCGATCCCGGTGGCTACGGCTACGAGACGCTCACCTCCGATGACGGCGCGACGTGGGCGCCGCTCTACGCCAAGAAGCGCGGCGCGGCTCCGGCCACAGCCCTCGGCAAGCCGGTCACCTGCCGCTACGTGCGCATCGCCTTCAACGAGCTCGAAGCCGGGCGCTGGGCCTCGATCCGCGAGTTCGTCATCTCCAACGAGCCGCTCGCCCAGTCCAATCCCTATTACGACGTGTGCGACACCTACCGGCTGCGGTGGATGGACGTGGCCTACGCGCCGGGC
>JAAXUL010000098.1 GCA_013336035.1 Chloroflexales bacterium | reverse complement strand
GGCGATCTCTTTCGTGCCGCCGGGCCTTAGGCGTTCCCCACTGGCCGGGGGGTCTCTATTGGAGCCCTAGCTAGTCAGGAATGCGCTGACCCGCTCGTAGATAGCGGGGCGGTGGGGCCCATGGACGAGCAGCTGGTGGCCGGTGTTGTCCCACCAGACAAGGTCGCGCCGGCGGCTGCCGATCTGGCCGGCGATGGCGGCCGGGCCGTCGAGGGGGGCGATATCATCGTGGCGGCCGTGCATGATCAGGGTGGGCGCCCGCACGAGCGGCAGCGCGGCCCGAGCGGCGGCCAGACTCAGGCGCAGCTCGTCGACCGCGTGGAGCGAGATGCGGGCCTCGCGGCGGACACGGGCCTGCACGGCGACGTCATCGAGGTCCGCGTCGGGGGCGTAGCGGGCCACCTGGGCGCGCACGGCGGGGTCTTTGAAATCGGCCCGCTCGAGGGGGTAGAACCAGGGCGTCGTGTGGCGCATGACGGCCAGGAGGTTGACGCGCCAGTCGCCCTGGAGGCGCACGGGCGTGGCGAGGAGGGCCAGGCGGTGGACAGGGCGCCGGGCTGCGAGCAGAATGGCGAGGGCGCCGCCCAGCGAGAAGCCGGCCAGGCTGACGCGGGCGCAGCGCTCGGCCAGAAAGGCGAAGGCGCCCTCTGCGGCGCTGAGCCAGTCGCCCCAGCGTACGCTAGCCAGCCCCTCAGGGGTGCCGCCGTGGCCGGGAAGGCGCGGGGAGAAGATCGTGAGACCTCGGGCGGCCAGGTGCTCGCCGAGGCCGCGCATCTCTTCCGGGCCGCCGGTGAAGCCGTGGATCAGCAGGCAGCCGTGGTCGCCGCCGCGGAAGAGGAAGGGGTCGCTTATTGTGGTGGCGTAGTGGTGTGGAGGCTGCATGTAGTCATCTCCACACCACCACAGCTCTGCTGCGCTATATGGTCACGAGGTGGCGGAACTCGTCGATGTTGCGGGGGCCGATGCCCTGGATAGCCTCGAGCTGGTCGATGCTGGTGAAGGGGCCCTGCTCGTCGCGGTAGGCGATGATGCGGCGGGCGAGGGCTGGGCCGATGCCGGGAAGGGCGATCAGGGCGTCCTCGTCGGCGCTGTTGAGGTTGGTGATCTCTCCGCTCGGGATGGGGGCCTCGCCCTCGGCGGCCTCGGAGCTGACCGGGCTGGACTGGTCGGCAGCGGTGTCGGCTTCGGCGGTGGTATCGGCGCCCACGATCACGGGGCCGAAGGCCAGGCCTTCGCCGGCGGGGGCCTCGGGCTGCTCGGGGGTGGCCGGAACTGCGGGGGCTGCGGCGGGCGGGGCGCCCCTGTGGACGCGGGTGACGATGCGGCGAGGCTGGGCGGGTGCCTCGGCGCCCGGCGCTGAGGCAGGGCGCTTTGCTGAGACGTTGGCGCCGGCGGCGCTGGCGCCGGCAGGCTGCGGCTCGTAAAGGCGGCCCGCTAAGGCGTCATTGAGATAGCTGGACGGCTTATTCTGCTCGCGCGCCCAGCGCCAGACCATGTAGCCAGCGTAGCCAACCCCGGCGGCGGCACTCAGCCAGAAGAGCCTGCGGATCATACGGGTCTCCTGCAACAAGGGTGGATCGAAAAGCTGGCGCCGGCATTACGCCTCGTCCGGTACCAGCACAAGGGAGCGCGGCAGCGTGAGATTCTCGATATCCTCGGCCATATCGTCGCCCTTCGGCGTCTCGATAATCTTTGGGACGGCGGCGAAGATGTGGAAGGTCGACGCGGATGCCGAGGCGCTGGTGGTGAGGCGCCAGCGCGAAGCGGCGGGCCTGATGCTCGAAGCGGCAGCCGAGGCACGTGCCCGGGCCGCCCACTGGCGCTCGCTCCTGGTGAAGATCTGCATAGCGTCGCAGCCAACCTGCTGGCCACGGGCGAAGGCCTTGGCGACCCCGCCCGAGATCGACATATGGGCGCCGAACGGCATACAACATCCTCAGGGCAGTGCGCGTGCAAACCTAATTATAGCATGAGTTGTCTCAGCCCCCGCCCGCCTGCTCGGCGATGGCCGCCACTAGCTCGGCGGCCATCGCGGCGCTACTAATCAAGAGCTGATGCGCGCCGAGCAGCTCTGTGCAGCGCGCGCGAATCCTTTCGCGCGGCCCGGCGGTGTAGATCGTAAAGATCTCTGCCTAATTAGGAGGCACACGATGCTACGCCTGACAGACCTGTTCGGACGGCTGCTCGACCTGGTCTTCCCTGAGCGCTGCGCGGGCTGCGGTGGCGCGGGGGGGCTGCTCTGCCCGGCGTGCCTGGCGCGGCTGCGGCCCTACCCGCCCGAGGGGCCGACGCCAGGCCTCGACGGCATGAGCGTGGCGTGGCTCTATGATGGCCCTGTGCGGCAGGCGGTGCATCATCTGAAGTACCGGCGGCGGCGGCGTGTGGCCGAGGCCCTGGGCGACGCCCTGGCGGCGAGCGTCGGGGCGCCACCCGCGGATGCCCTGGTGCCCGTGCCGCTCCACGCGGGCCGTCTGGCCGAGCGCGGCTTCAACCAGGCCGAGGAGCTTGCGCGGCGGCTTGGGCGCCGCTGGGGGCTGCCCATCTGCGCTAGCGGGCTCGCGCGCGGGCGCGACACCGGGCACCAGGCCCGCCTTGGGCGCGCCGATCGGCAGGTCAATGTGGCGGGGGCGTTCATCTGGCGCGGGCCCGGCGCGCCGCCCGCCCGCGTGCTACTGGTCGACGATGTGCTGACCACGGGCGCCACCCTGGCCGCCTGCGCCGAGGCCTTGCGCGCCGCTGGGGCGCACGAGGTGCGCGCCGTCGCCCTGGCCCGCTCGCTCGCTCGCCCTGGTGGAACCGACTATGCTAAAATAGTTAAGAGCCAACAGCCATAAGTATGTAGATCTTGGGAGGAACGACGATGTTCGAGCCGAAGGAGCAGATCCAGGCGGCCCAGGAGCGCTGGGAGCAGCAATGCCTCTGGCCAAGCCTGGAGCGAGCCCCCGAGCGCGATGGGCGCTTCATGACCACAAGCAGCGCGCCCATCGAGCGGCTCTATACGCCTCTTGACCTTAAGGATAGCGACTATCTGCGTGATATCGCCCACCCTGGTGAGTACCCCTACACCCGCGGCGTCCATCCCACCGGCTACCGCGGTAAGGTCTGGACGATGCGCATGTTCGCCGGCTTCGGCACCGCCGAGGAGACCAACGAGCGCTTCCGCTATCTGCTCAGCCAGGGCCAGACCGGCCTCTCGATCGCTTTCGATATGCCGACCCTCTACGGCCGTGACACCGACCACCCTCTTGTCGAGGGTGAGTTCGGCAAGTGCGGCGTGGCGATCTCCTCGCTGGCCGACATGGAGATCCTGCTCGATGGCCTGCCCCTCGACCAGGTCTCGACCTCGATGACGATCAACTCGCCGGCCTCGATCGTCTGGGCCATGTACCTGGCCGTGGCCGAGAAGCGCGGCATCCCCTGGGCGAAGCTGCGCGGCACGACCCAGAACGATATCCTCAAAGAGTACATCGCACAGAACGAGTACATCTTCCCGCCCGAGCAGAGCATGCGCCTGGTGGTGGACACGATCGAGTTCGGCAGCCAGCACGTGCCCCAGTGGAACCCGGTCAGCGTCAGCGGCTACCACATCCGCGAGGCGGGCAGCACCTCGGCGCAGGAGCTGGCCTTCACCCTGGCCGATGGCCGGGCCTACGTGGAAGCCTGCCTGGAGCGCGGGCTCGACGTCGACGACTTCGCGCCGCGCATCTCGTTCTTCTTCAACGCCCACAACGATTTCTTCGAGGAGATCGCCAAGTACCGGGCGGCCCGCCGCATCTGGGCCCGTCTGATGCGCGAGACCTACGGGGCGAAGAAGGAGCGCTCGTGGTGGCTGCGCTTCCACTCGCAGACCGCCGGCTGCTCGCTGACGGCCAAGCAGCCCGAGGTTAATATCGTCCGCACGGCCGTCCAGGCCCTCGCCGCCATCCTCGGCGGCACCCAGTCGCTGCACACCAACTCGATGGACGAGGCCCTGGCCCTGCCCAGCGAGAAGGCCGTGACGATCGCCCTGCGCACCCAGCAGGTGATCGCCAGCGAGAGCGGCGTCACGAACACGGTGGATCCTCTGGGCGGCAGCTACTTTGTCGAGGCCCTGACGGACCGTATGGAGCGGGAGGCCAACGCCTACTTCAAGGCGATCTACGACCAGGGCGGGGTGATTCCGGCCATCCGCAACGGCTTCTTCCAGAAGGAGATCGCCGACGCGGCCTACCGCTACCAGCAGGAGATCGACGGCGGCGAGCGCGAGATTGTCGCCGTGAACGCCTACAAGGTCGATACGCCCCTCGAGATCCCCCTCCTGGCGATGGACCCCGAGGGCGAGCGCAAGCAGATCGAGCGCCTGAATCGGGTGCGCCGCGAGCGTGACAATGAGCTTGCGGGGCAGCGCCTGGCCGAGCTGCGCGAGGTCGCCCGGGGCAGCGCGAACACTATGCCCGCTATCCTTAACTGCGTGCGGGCCTACTGCACCGTCGGCGAGATGTGCGACGTGCTGCGCGAGGTCTTCGGGGTCTACCAGGAGACGGTGGTCGTCTGATAATGGGGTCTCAGGCAGGGCCGCCCCAGGGCCCTGCCTAAAACTCGCCCCCCGGCGGCCTGATGCGCTCGAGCGCCAGGAAGCCGGCGGCGGTGACGAGCATGAGGATAGTCGAGAGGGCGAGGGCCTGGCCATAGTTGAGGGCGCCGGGCTGACCGAGGAAGCGGAAGATCATCACGGGCAGGGTGGGCGCGTCGGGGCGGGCGAGCAGCAGGGTGGCGCCAAACTCGCCCAGCGAGACGGTGAAGGCGAAGACGGCCCCGGTGACGAGGGCCGGCGTTATCTGCGGCAGCTCGACCCACAGCCAGGCCCGCGCGGGCGACGCCCCGAGCATGGCGGCCGCCTCGCGCTGGCGCGGCGAGCGGGCGCGCAGGGCGGGCAGCAGGGCCCTGATCACGAACGGCAGGGCCACCAGGGTGTGCAGCAGCGGGATGAGCCACGGCGAGGTCCGCAGCCCCGCCAGCCCCGGCGTGCTCAGGGCCACCAGGTACCCTAGCCCCAGGGTCGCCGCCGAAGTGCCCAGGGGGAGCATGAAGAGGGCGTCGAGCAAGGATGCGGGATGGAGGGTGGAGGATGAAGGCCGCCCGCCTGGTGCCCACCGCCCGCTGCCCGCGAGCATATACGCCGCCGGGACGCCCACGAGCAGCGCCAGCGCTGTGGTCGTCGCGGCGATGCGTAGCGAGTTGGCGATGGCTGTGGCGGGGGCGACGAAGAAGGCCGATCCGGTGCGGTTCTCGCCCAGGGCGGCGTAGGCGGCCAGGGTGAAGGCCTGCCCTTCGCCGGGCGCGGCGAGCACCGAGCGCAGGGCCAGGGCGACCAGGGGCGCGCCCAGCAGCAGCGCGATCACCAGGATGTTGGCGCCCACAAGCAGGTGGGCGCCCCAGCCGCGGGGCCTGCGCGCCGCCGCGGCGCGGGGCTGTAGCTCGAGGGGCACGGCGGCCCGAGCGGCCAGCCACGTGTAGGCCAGGCTCAGCAGCAGCGTGCATGCGGCCTGGACAAGGGCCAGGGTCGCGGCCACGTCGAGCCGCAGGAGCTGGGCCGTCTGGCGGTAGATCTCGACCTCGAGGGTGGCCAGGCGCGGCCCGCCCAGGATAACGATCACCCCGAAGCTGGTGAAGGTGAAGATGAAGACCAGCAGGGCCGCCGCGCCCACGGCGGGCAGCAAGAGCGGCAGCGTCACCTCTAGAGCTGTGCGCCAGCGGGGCGCGCCCAGTACCGCCGCGGCCTGCGCGAGGCGCGGGTCGAGGCCGGCCCAGAAGCCGCCCACAAGGCGCAGCACAACGGTGTAATTGTAGAAGGTGTGGGCGAGCAGCACGATGCCCAGGCCGCCCGTGAACCGCGGCGGCGTGAAGCCGGGCCCGAGGGTGACCTGGAGGGCCTGGCTGACGAGCCCGCGCGGCCCCAGCAGCGCGCCGAAGGCCACCGCCACCACGACGGTCGGCATCACGAAGGGCACCCCGGCCAAGGCCCGCAGCAGGCCCTTGCCCGCGAAGTCATAGCGGGCGAAGACATAGGCCCCCGGTAGGCCCACTGCCAGCGTCAGGGTGGTCGAGAGGGCCGCCTGCCCGAGGGTGAAGCCGAGCACGCGCAGGTAGTACCCGTCGGCCAGGGTCCCGGCCAGCCCCCCCGGGCCATCCGCGAAACTCAACCGCAGGATGGCGCCGAGGGGGTAGAAGAAGAAGATGGCCAGGAAGATTAGTGGCAGGGCCGAGCCTGCAAGACGGGCGATGCGCATTAGCGGAGCACGATCTCCGTCCACTGCTCGATCCATGCCTCGCGGCCCTGCTCGATCTGCTCGGCGCTGAGGCCCTCGGGCTGGGCCGGCACCTCGGCGAAGCTGGTGAAGACCTTGGGCAGAGAGGCCGCCGGGTCGGCCGGGTAGACGAACATTTGCAGCGGGATGTCGGCCTGGAACTTGGGCTGGAGCATGAAGTCGACGAAGCGACGGGCCAGCTCCTCGTTCTGCGTGCCCTTGAGGATGCCGACGAACTCGACCTGCTGGAACACGCCCCCGGGGACGAGCAGGTTGCCGGTGGGTGGCTCGCTCAGCTTACCCTCGCTGAAAAAGACCTCGGCGGCGGGGCTGGTCGAGTAGCTGACCACCAGGGGGTAGGGGCCGTCGCCGCTGCTGCCGCTGAACTGGGTGTAGTAGGCGTCGGTCCAGTCCTCGCTGACATACACCTCGTTGGCGCGCAGGTCGCGCCAGAAATCCTGCCAGCTGTAGCTCGGTCCATCGCCGAAGTGGGCGATGGTGGCGAGCAGGAAGGCCAGGCCGGGCGAGGAGGTGGCCGGGTTCTGCACCACCAGCTGGCCGCGCCACTCGGGCTTCGCCAGGTCCTCCAGGCTCGCGGGCGGCGTGCGCCCGGCGGCGGCCAGGGCCTCCTTATCATAGTTGATCGCGACGTAGCCGAAGTCGACGGGCAGCAGGCTGTTGCTCGGGTCGAGCTTGAGCTCGGCGGGCAGGCCAGCCAGGTAGGGTGACTCGTAGGGCAGGAAGATCCCGGCGGCGAGGGCCCGGCTGAGGAAGGTGTTATCGACGCCGAAGAGCACGTCGGCCAGGGGGGCGTCCTTGCTCAGGATGGCCTGGTTCAGGGTGCTGCCCGCGTCGCCCGACTTGAGGACCTCGACCTTGACCCCGGCCTCCTGCTCGAAGGCAGCGAGGACATCTTCGCTGATGCTGAAGCTATCGTGGGCCATCACCACGAGGCGAGCGCCCTCGGCCGGGGCGGTGGAGGCGACCGCGGGCGCGGGGCTGGCGGCGGGGATATCTGTGGGCGCGGGGCTGGTGGCCGGAACAGTATTAGCGGCGGGTGTGGTGATGGGCGGGGCGGTGGGGCGCTGGGCCCCAGGCTGGCCGCAGGCCGCGAGCAGCAGGGCGATAGCGAAGAGGACAGAGAGGTGGCGCATACGGGCTCCTTTCCTGCAGGGCGCGGTAGGCCGCGCCATAACAAAAGGGCCGCCGACCTGTGGGTAGGATCGGCGGCCCATTGGGGCTGCTGGTGCTTCCCTACGCTGGTATGACCCAGGTCAGGTTCCACGGGTTAGCGGCATCGATGGGACCGCAATCTCAGCCGGACTCTTCCGGCGCCCCGAGCTTGATGAACTTGTTCTTCGCAATCCTACCATGGGTTGTCCGCACCCGTCAATGCGAGGGTTAAACACAACTCTTACACTCGCGGCCGGAATTGTGGGGGGCCGTATGCTACAATAATGATGCCTGTCGGCCGTCCGGCGCCACTGCCGGAGATCCGTCGGGCCGGGCAGCGACGCCCGCCCGCCTACTGCGGAGGGCCGGCAGCAACGAGTGAAGTGAGGCACCCCTGATGAGGCTAGAGCGTTTTACGGAGAAGGCGCAGGATGCGTTTCAGAACGCCCAGGAGATCATGCAGGAGCAGCACCACACCCAGCTTGACGTCGAGCACGTCTTTCTGGCGATGCTGCGCCAGCGCGACGGCCTGGCCACCCGCGCCCTCGCCCGTTTGAATGTTGACCCTGAGACAATTTCCCAGCGCGTCGAGCGCGAGCTTGAGAAGTCGCCGAAGGTCTATGGCCAGTACGGCTTCGGCAACCAGGTCTATGTGACTCCACGCACCCAGCGCCTCGTGAAGCGGGCCGAGGAGGAGGCCAACCGGCTTGGCGACCAGTACGTGGGCATCGACCACCTGCTGATCGCGCTGAGCGGCGAGCGCGAGGGCGCGTCGGCCCGCATCCTCAACAGCTTCAATGTAGACCAGGAGCGGATCTACCAGGCCCTGATGGAGATCCGCGGCTCGCAGCGCTCGGACGACCCTGGCGCCGAGAGCCGCTACGAGATCCTCGAGAAGTACTCGACCGACCTGACCCAGCTGGCCCGCGAGGGCAAGCTCGACCCGGTGATCGGCCGCGAGGCCGAGATCACGCGGGTGATCCGCATCCTCTCGCGCCGCACCAAGAACAACCCCGTGCTCGTCGGCGAGACCGGCGTCGGCAAGACGGCGATCGCCGAGGGTCTGGCCCAGCGGCTGGTCAGCGGCGATGTGCCGCCAACCCTGCGCGACCGCAAGCTGCTGGCCCTCGACCTGGCGGGCATGGTGGCCGGCTCGAAGTTCCGCGGCGAGTTCGAGGAGCGCCTGAAGGCGGTGATGGACGAGGTGCGCAGCGCCAAGGGCAAGGTGGTGCTGTTCATCGACGAGCTGCACACCGTGGTCGGCGCGGGCGCGGCCGCCGGCAGCATCGACGCCAGCAACATGCTCAAGCCGGCCCTCAGCCGCGGCGAGGTCCAGGTGGTCGGCGCGACGACGATCGACGAGTACCGCAAGCACATCGAGAAGGACGCCGCCCTCGAGCGGCGCTTCAGCCCGGTGTTTGTGGAGGAGCCCGACATCGAGACGACCGTCGAGATGCTGCGCGGCCTGCGCAAGCGCTACGAGGAGCACCACCAGCTCACGATTAGCGACGAGGCCCTGCAGGCGGCGGTCAACCTGTCGAGCCGCTACATCAACGACCGCTTCCTGCCCGACAAGGCGATCGACCTGATCGACGAGGCCAGCGCCAAGCTGCGCATCGACATCTTCGCCATGCCCCCCGACCTCAAAGAAAAAGAGGCCGAGCTCAACCGGCTCCAGCAAGAGGAGGAGGAGGCCGGCGCCCGCCGCGACTACGAGCGGGCCGCGCTGCTGCGCTCGAAGTTCCTGGCCCTCCATACCGAGTTCGACCTCGAGCGCAGCGCCTGGCTCACCTCGGCCAACCTCGACGAGGTGGTCGACGACGAGGACGTGGCCCAGATAGTGTCGAGCTGGACGGGCGTGCCGGTGAGCCGGATGCTCGAGACCGAGCGCGAGAAGCTCGTGAATATGGAGGATCGCCTGCACGATCGGGTGGTCGGCCAGCACGAGGCGATCGTGGCCCTGTCGGACGCGATCCGGCGCGCCCGCAGCGGCCTGCGCGACCCGCGGCGGCCCATCGGCAGCTTTATCTTCGTCGGCCCCACGGGCGTCGGCAAGACCGAGCTGGCCAAGGCGCTGGCCGAGTTCATGTTCGATAGCGAGGACGCCATGACCCGCGTCGACATGAGCGAGTTCCAGGAGCGCCATACCGTCAGCCGGCTGATCGGGGCGCCCCCCGGCTATGTCGGCTACGACGAGGGCGGCCAGCTCACCGAGAGCATCCGCCGGCGCCCCTACCAGGTTGTGCTCTTCGACGAGATCGAGAAGGCCCACCCTGACGTCTTCAACGCCCTGCTGCAGGTCCTCGACGACGGCCGTCTGACCGATGGCCAGGGCCGCACGGTAGACTTCCGCAACGCCGTGATCATCATGACCAGCAACGCGGGCACCGAGCACCTGCAGGGCGGCGGGATCGGCTTCTCGGCGGGCGCCAAGGGCCCGCGCCAGATCGACCTGAAGGACGCCCGCAAGAAGGTCGATGAGGCCCTCAAGCAGGCCTTCAGGCCCGAGTTCCTAAACCGCATCGACGATATCATCCTCTTCCACGCGCTGACCATGGAGGACCTGACCCATATCATCGATCTGCAGGTGGCCGAGCTGGTTGGGCGCCTGCGCGACCAGAAGATTAGCCTGACCCTGACGCGGACCGCAAAGGAGTACCTGGTCGAGGAGGGCTTCAACCCGGTGTATGGGGCGCGCCCGTTGCGCCGCACCGTGCAGCGCCTGATCGAGACGCCGATCTCGCGCGAGCTGCTGCGCGGCGTGTTCAAGGAGGGCGACGTGATCGAGGTAGACCTCGAGAACGGCCAGCTGGTCTTCCACCGCGGCGATGTGCTCTCGATGGAGAGCAAGCGCCCCGCCGCACCGCTGGGTGCGTAGCGACGCCGGCCCGATCGACGCAAAACCACGAAGGGACGCCACACAGCGGCGTCCCTTCCCTTTAACCCTGGTTAAACCCTGCTAAGCTGGATGACACTTTTCTTATGCCTGAGGTGAATCCTACGGCAACGGTAAAGAGATTCAAGGGGTGATTCACGGTAGAGATGAGGAAGATAGGATGAACGGGCTGTTATCTACTATTGATCCTATAGATAGGCTGGGAAAAATGGGTCATGACGAATAGCGAATTTTGCTGTATGCTGTCACAACTGATGTTATCCCTCGGGCGGGCCGACGAAGAGGTGTAGGTGAGGGCCGTGAACACAGCCATCGCGCAGAGCACACAGATTACCACACTCCAGAGTCGCGCTGCCCGTCTTCGTGAGGCTCTGTCCGGGTACGGTGCCTTTCTCGCGGCGGCGCGGCGCGCTGATCCGCTGCCCGCCCTGCAAGATCTAGCGTGTGACTGGATGCACGCCGAGGAGCTCAGGATCCTGGTGCCCGCGGGGCCGGGGCCGCTCCAGTGTGAGGATGCGACGAAGATCTGCAGCGCGGTGCTGATCGGGCGGCGCGTTGTGGGCCGCATCGAGGCCCGCCGCAGCAGGCCATTTGATGAGGATGATCGGGCGCTCTTTGCGGCCCTTAGCCAGCTGATCGGCGCGGCCCTCGAGCATGCCTCCCTCCAGTCACAGCTCGATGAGCGGGCCTGCGAGGCCCGGGCCAACGCCGACACCCTCGACACGCTGCTCGCCTTTGGGCGCGATGTGGTGAACGGAACGAACAACCCGCTGACCCTGGCGCGCTGGGTCGTCGCCCAGGTGCCCGCGATGGTAGGCGGCGAGCGGGCCTCGGTGCTGCTGCTGCCAGCCGAGCCGACCGACGAGCCGGCCCTGGTGATCGGCAATGGCAGCTGCGCCACTCCAGAGCGGGCCCGCGAGGTGGCCGAGCACGGCCTCGCCGGCCTGGTGCTGCGCGAGCGGGCCCCGATGATTATCGACGAGACCGACACGGATCGGCGCTGGCTTGGCCTGCGCCTCAGCCGCAACGATATGCGCACCCGCTGCGCAATGGCAGTGCCGCTGCTCTGGTGCGGCCGCGTTGTGGGCGCCATGACGGTGACTACCACCCAGAGCCGCCTCTTTAATACCACGCAGCTCAATCTGCTCGAGCTAGTGTCCTGCCACGTCTCGCTGGCCATCCACACGGCCACCCTCGACGCGCGCCTGGCGGCCACGGCCGCGGGCCTGGGCGCCATGGCCGTCTACCTCGAGGCGGCCATGGACGAGATCCGCGCCGGCAACATGGCGGCCCTCGGCACCGTGGCGGCCGTGGCCGAGCGCCTGCGCGAGGAGCAGCTGGCTATGCGGGGAAAGCCCGCCCATGGCCCCGAGGGCGAATCGGCGTATAATAGCTGGTAGCACCAGAGCGCGCCCAGACGGGCGCCTGTATTGTGGGCGCCCGCGAGGGATGCCCCTATAGGGCGTCTACGAGGATGCCCCACCGGAGCTGCCCGCATGACCTTTGAGTCGATCGATGCCTTGCAGGCGTCCCTCGCCCGCCACGCCTATGTCGCCGACCGCTCTCTCGCGACCGCGATATACCTGGCCCTGAAGCTCAATAAGCCTCTGCTGCTTGAGGGCGAGGCCGGCGTCGGCAAGACAGAGATCGCCAAGACCCTGGCGCGCATGCTCGACCGGCACCTCATCCGGCTGCAGTGCTATGAGGGCCTCGACGTCAACACGACGATCTACGAGTGGAACTACGCGCGCCAGATGCTGGCGATCCGGCTGATCGAGGCCCAGGGCGGCGCCGATGAGGGCGCGATCAAGAATATCTTCGGCCCCGAGTTCCTGATCAAGCGCCCGCTCTTGCAGGCGATCGAAGAGAGCGCCATCCTCCCGCCGATCCTCCTGATCGATGAGATCGACCGCGCCGATGAGGAGTTCGAGGCCTTCCTGCTCGAGCTGCTCTCGGACTGGCAGATCAGTATCCCCGAGCTGGGCACGATCAGCGCCGCTACCCCGCCCACGGTGATCATCACCTCGAACCGCACCCGCGAGGTCCACGACGCTCTGAAGCGCCGCTGCCTCTTCTACTGGGTCGACTACCCGTCGCTCGAGAAGGAGCTGGAGATAGTGCGCGCCCGGGTGCCCGGGGCCGGCGAGCGCCTCTCGCGCCAGGTGGTGATGTTCGTCCAGGAGCTGCGACGCATGGATCTCTACAAGCTGCCCGGCGTCGCCGAGACGCTCGACTGGGTCACGGCCCTGATCGCGCTCGACGCCAGCGAGCTGTCGGCCGGCGTCGTCGAGGATACGCTCGGCGCCATCCTTAAGTTCCAGGACGATATCGCCCAGGTGCGGGGGAAGCAGGTCAACGAGCTGCTGAAGCGCGCCGCGCTGTAGTGAGGGCCCATGAGCGAACAAGCTAACGCGGCGGACGTCGCCGCTATCCTCGAGTCGCTGCGCCAGGAGGTTCGCGCGCTGCGCGCCGCCGAGGGCGAGGGCGAGGCCGGGACGGCCCTGAGCGCGATCGAGCGCGAGCTGCACCACTGCGCCGAGCAGCTCGAGATCACCCGTGTGGTCAGCGCCCACTGGCCTATCGAGGGCGGTAACCCCTATGAGCGGGCGTGGGCGCTTGTGCACAAGGTGGTGCGGCGGGCCCTGAAGTGGTACATCCCGCCAATTGTGTCGCAGCAGAACGCCTTCAACGACACCGCCACCCGCTCGATCCGCCTGCTGATCGAGGCCCACGCCGAGCTGCGCGACCAGCTGGCCGACCTGCGGCGCCGGATCGAGCAGGCCCCGCCAGCCGATGTCCTCGCGGGCGAGGCGCGGCCAGCCCCGGCGGACGAGGCGCCCACCGCGGAGCTTCAGCAGCTGGTTGAGCGCAGCGGCCGGGCCGAGCCCCCCGCCCCCTTGCCGGACCTTGGGCTGCGCCCCCTGCCCGCCGAGGTGGCCGACAGGCAGGCGGTGAGCGCCCACTGGGACCTGGGCGGCGACACGGCCCTCACCAGGGCGAGGGCCCTGGCCCAGAAGAGCATCCGCCAGTACCTGCGCTGGATGATCAACCCGATCGTCGAGCAGCAGAACGCCGCCAATGCCGCTATCGCCGGGGCTCTGCCCCACCTGATCGCCGCCGACGCCGAGCTGCGGGCCCGCGTCGCCGAGCTGCGCGCCCAACGATGATCACCCTCGTCCTCCCCTGGTTCGGCCCCGACAGCGCCGGCGGCGCCGAGTCGCAGGCCCGCGGCCTGGCCCGCGCCCTGCGCGCGGCAGGCACGCCGGTGCGGGTCTGGGCC
>JAAXUL010000694.1 GCA_013336035.1 Chloroflexales bacterium | reverse complement strand
CCCCCAATCGCATCGCCCCCGCACCGCCCCGAGTATAATGGCGGCTATGCCGCAGAGACTCGCCACCCTCAGCATACGCGCCGCGCAGATCGCCCTCGTCGCCCTCGCCACGGCCTACCTTGTCTACTTCGCCGACCACGCCCGGCAGCTGCTCGGCTTTGCCTACCCCCTCGACTACGGCGAGGGCCCTCTGCTGGCCCAGGTAGAGGCGCTGCGCGCCGGCGTACCGATCTGGCGGCTCTACGCCGACCCCGCGGCGACGCCCTACCTGATCATCAACTACCCGCCCCTCTATCTGCTGCTCACCGCCGCGCTCACGCCGCTGGCCGGCTCGGCCCTGAGCGCCGGGCGCCTGATCTCGCTGCTGGCGGCCCTGGGGTGCGTCGCGGCCATCGCAGCGCTCGCGGGCGAAGGACGAAGGAGCATAGGCCAGAGCCGCTCAGCCGGGCAGCGCGTCGCGTCCATCCTTCGCCCTTCCCTCTTCGTCGCCCTCCTCTTGCTGACGGTGCCGATCGTGCGCGAGTGGGCGGCCCTGATGCGGGTAGATATGCTCGGGGTCTGCCTGGGCCTGTGGGGGCTAGTCATCCTCGTCCGGGCGCCCCGGGTCACCGCATTGCGCGCCGCGCTCGCGGGGCTGCTCATGGCGGCATGCCTGCTCACCAAGCCCTCGCTGATCGCGGCGCCAGGCGCGGCGGCGCTGTGGCTCGCCTGGCGCACGCTCCGCGCCCCCGCGGCTATGCGACGCGAGGCCCTGGTGGCGTCTCTTAGCCTGGCTATGACCCTGGCGCTTGCGGGCGGCCTGGCCTTCGGGCTGCTCCAGTGGGCCAGCGGCGGCTGGTTCGCGCTCCACGTGGTGGCCGCCAACGCGAACCGCTGGGAGGCCGGGCTGGCCCGTGGCTTCTGGGCGCAGCAGATCGCCCTGCGCTGGCCCCTGGCCCTCGCGGCCACCATCACCGTCGCGTGGGCCCTCTGGCGGGGCCGCGGCGGCGCCCTGCTCCTCGCCGGCCTCTATACGCTCATCGGGGCCGTCACTGCGGCGGGCGTGGGCAAGGTCGGCGCCTACAGCAACTACTTCCTCGAGCTGTACGCAGGCCTGGTCTGGCTCGCCGCCCTCGGCGCCGAGCTGATGGCGGCGGACCAGCGGGCGCCGGCGCAGGTACAGCTTCCTGGCGCTACGGGCGTCCCTAGCGGGCGCCCACAAGGGGCGCCGGTACGTCATGCTGCGACAAAGCCCGGCGCGGACTTCCTGCGCGTAGTGCCGCACGCTACGCTCTACGCTCTGCTCGCGGCGTCGCTGCTCTACTACCCGCCCCTCTGGGACAAGAACCGGCTGCGGCAGGCGGGTCTGGTCGAGCCAAGCCCGCCCCGGCTGGCGCTCGGCCGCTATGGGCTGTGGGACGACGCGGCGCGCGAGGCCGACCTGCTGGCCGCCCAGGCCCGGGTTGGCGCGGCCCTGACCGCGGAGGCGCGGGCCGCCGGGCCCTCCATCTTCACCGACATGCCGGGGGTGGCCGCCGGGGCCGATGTCGTGTCGCGCCTGCAGGCCTTCGAGGCCCGCCAGCTGCTTGACCAGGGCCTCACCGACGAGGGCGCCCTGCTGCGCGACCTGGCCAACGGCGCCATACCCCTGGCGGTGATCGACTATCTGGGCAACTGGCTCACGCCCGGGGTGATCGAGATCCTGCAGCGCCGCTACGCCCACGATGGCTCGGTCGGCACCTTCGACCTGTATCGCCCGGTAGCGGTCGGCCCGGCCCGGCCACTGTCCGGGACATTCCCTGTGTCGGGCGGAGCGCTACGCCTGAGCGGCTTTCACCTGGCTGCCCCGGCCGGCGCCGGCTACGAGCCCGGCGAGCTGCTGGCCATCGCCCTCGACTGGCAGCGCGACGGGGCGCAGCCCTCAGGCGCTCCGACAGTGGTGGTGCGCCTGACCACGCCCGACGGCGCGCCGCTGCTAGAGGAGGCCCGCCCTCTGCTCTACGGGGTCTACCCGCCCGACCGCTGGCCGGCGGGCGAGGCCGTGCAGCACATGCAGCCCCTCGCGCTGCCGGCCGAGCTGCCAGACGGGCGCTACAGCCTGGCCGTCACCCTGCGCGAGGGCGAGCACAACCTGGCCGAGCCGCAGGTGCTCACGACGATCGAGGTGGCGGGACAGGGCGGCACACAATTTGAGGAGACAGGCCATTTTGTGCCCGCCCGCCTGATGCGGGCCTGGGCCGAGCTTGGCGGCGTCGAGCGGGCCGGGCTGCCCCTGACGCCGGCGGTGCCCTTCGCCTGGGGGCGGCTCCAGTGCTTCGAGCGGGCATGCCTCGAGCTGCGCGGCGAGGAGGCGCGGCCGCGCCCGCTTGGCGAGCGGCTCTACCTGGCCGAGACGAACAGGGGGGCGGCCTGCATCACAGGCAAGCCCGCCGCTGATGGGCTCTGCCCAGGCTTTGCGCTGGCGACCGAGCAGTACGCCGGGCTGGGGCGCGCGCTGAGCGGAGAGCTAGAGCGCAATGGCTGGGTGGTGCAGTGGAGCGAAGGCGCGCGCCTCGAGCGGGCGCCGGGCGCGGGCGAGCTGAGCCTTGGGCGCCTCGGCGACGAGAGCCTGCGGCTGCCGCCGGGCACCCCGTACCGGTGGCCGTAGCCGCCCTCGCCCCGGCTCGCACGACGGCGCTGTGCTATACTACAAGGTACCTGTCAGCGGTCTATCAGGAGTCTGGGCGTGGAGCAGTTCAGCCTGTCGATCGTGCTGCCCGTGTGCAATGTGGCCCCCTCACTCGCGGCCGCCGTTGCCGAGTGCCAGGCTGTAGCGGCGCAGCACACAGCCGACTACGAGCTCATCATCGCCGATGACGCCAGCACCGACGGCACGAGCGACCTCGCCGACCGGCTGGCGGCGTTCAACGCGCCTGTGGCTGTTATCCACTACCCGCGCCGCCGTGGCTACCGCATGGCCCTTTACGACGCCTGGGGCGCGGCTCGCGGCACCTACGTGGCCGCCCTCGATCTCGCCGGCCCGGCCGCCGCCGCCGACCTCGCGCGCCTCCTGCCCATCCGGCTCGGCCACGCGGCCATCTTTGGCTACAGGGTGCCACCGCCCCGGCGCCCGGCCGAGGCCCTCTTCGCCACGGCGGTGGCCGCGCGTGTGGCCCCAGGGCTGCGCGACCCGGCCCTGAGCCTTGGCCTCTTCCGCGCCGACCTGCGCGCCATGCTGGCGCCCGAAGGCCCCGACGCCCTGACCCACGCCGACCTCTTCGTGGCGGCCAGGCGGCAAGGCCTCAGCATCGCCCAGGTTGCCGTGCAGGGCAAGGCCGCCCGAACAGCCGCGCCGTCTCTGGCCGACACGCTGGCGGCTCTGTCCCAGAGGGGCACAGAGCCCGCCGCGGCCAGCCCGGCGGGCCGCTCGCGCCAGGGCGCCGCTGTAGGCGCGGGGATGCTCGTCGCCGCCGGCGGGCTCTGGCTTCTGCGCCGCTGGCGCCGCCACCTATAGCAAAGGCCACAACAATCTCTGACCGACCGACGTCTAAAGAGAGGAGCCTCTCAGCACCGTCAAGGCTCCGGCTAGCAGCTAAGGAGAGGACGTATCATGAGCCAGCCAGAGAACGATGACACCAAGTCGCATCAGCCGCAGAACGACCTGGCGAGCGAGCTCCGCGAGCTCGGCCAGCAGCTCGAGACCGCCGTCCGCAGCACCATCCAGAGTGAGAAGGCAAAGCAGGTGCAGCAGGACCTCTCGTCGGGCATGAAGGAGATCGGCACACAGCTCCAGGCCGCCTTCAAGGCCATCCAGGAAAACCCGAACGTGCGGCAGCTGGTCGAGCGCGGCGAGCACGCGGTGAGCCAGGCCCAGCAGAGCAAGGCCGCCCAGGATTTCCAGGAGACCCTCGCGCGAGGCATCGCCCAGCTGAACGACCAGCTGGCCTCCTTCGTGACCCGTATGCGCCAGCCCGACTCGCCCGCACCCTCTGATGAGCCCCCCGCCACCGGCGAGACGACCCGCCTGGACCCCGACCAGAAGTAATATCCGAGGTACGCGGTGCGAGGTGTGATCAGGGTGCCGGGGGCACCTTGCCCTCCACCTCGCCCTCGCCCTCGCCTACACCATTATGTGTGGACGCTTTACGCTGGCGGCACCGGCCGAGCAGGTGGCGGCGCAGTTTCAGCTCGCCGAGGTGCCCGACCTGTCGGCCCGCTATAATATCGCCCCTACGCAGCAGGTGGCGACCGTGCGCGCCACCGAGGTGGGGCGCGATCTGGCCTTCTTCCGCTGGGGGCTGGTTCCGTCGTGGGCCAAAGACCAATCCGTCGGCGCCCGTATGATCAATGCCCGAGCCGAGACGGCGGCCGAGAAGCCGGCCTTCCGCACGGCCCTGCGCCAGCGGCGCTGCCTCATCCCGGCCGACGGCTTCTACGAGTGGCAGGCTATCGCGGGCGGCAAGCAGCCCTACTATATCGGCCTGGCCGATGGGGGCCTCTTTGCCCTGGCCGGGCTCTACGAGCACTGGAAGAGCCCCGACGGCGAGTGGCTCTATAGCTGCACCATCCTCACCACCGAGGCCAACGAGCTGATGCGGCCGCTGCACAACCGCATGCCGGTGATCCTCGCGCCCGAGCACTACGCGCTCTGGCTCGACCCGGGGCTGCACGACACAGGCCCGCTCCAGCCACTCATGGCGCCCTACCCGGCCGGCCAGATGGCGGCCAGGCCAGTGAGCAAGGCAGTCAATCGGGTCGCCAACGACAGCCCCGATCTGCTCGCGCCGGCCGCCTAGCACTCTGTCCAACCTTCTTTCGGGGAGGGCGTAGCCCTCCCCGAGCCCCGCCCAATCTGCGCAAACAGCTCGGACGCTGTACTAGCC
>JAAXUL010000693.1 GCA_013336035.1 Chloroflexales bacterium | reverse complement strand
CCTTCACCTCCGGCGGGAAGGTCCGCTCGACGAAGACCTGCCCGAGCGCTTCGCCGAGATCGCGGTCCACCCGGGCGACGCAGCGCTTCCAGCGCGGCGGCGGCTCCTTCACGCCCCTCAGGTACCCCCGGTAGAAATCGAAGTCCGCCCGGACGAACGCCGACGAGAGGAGCGGGGCGGAGCGTCCGAGGGCGACGAGACGCCGGAGGAGGCGGGAGGCGTCCCGCCAGAGGTCGCCGGCGGACCGGGCGCCGAGTCCCAGGAGGAGGAACCAGACGACCCAGATGGCGGGTGTCCCGAAGGCCGTCCCGGCGACCCAGCCCGCCCAACCCGTCGCGAGCATGCCGACGGGCACCAGCCACTACTTTCCTGACGCTCCTCTCTGATTCCACCAGATCGTCACCCAATAGGGCAGGCTCCGCCACTTCGGGGACAATTGCCAGCCCACCGCGAAATCCAGATCGCCGTCATGGTCGAAATCCGCCAACTCCAGAGCCGCCGTCGCCCCGGCCATAGGCGCCCCGCCGCCGCCCCGGGCCTCGCCCGCCGCCCGGCCCGCCAGGGCGGCGAAGGCTGCCGCGGCGAGGGCGCCGGCCAGCGCGTTGGCCGCCTGCAGCAGCCGCTCGGCGCTGCCCGTCCAGCCCACGGCCCCGGCGGCGCCCTTGATCAGCGCGCCCAGCGCCCCATAGGCCAGGTGGTGCGGGTGGAACAGCTCGCGCCAGGGCTTGCGGTCGACGTCGAGGATATACGAGAGCGCGTCGTAGGTGTGGACGCCGGTGAGGGTGAGCAGGTAGAGGCTCGCGCAGAGCGCGAAGGTTATGCCGGCGAGCAGCCAGGGTCTCATTGTCGCATAGCCGGCTACAGAGGCTCGAGGCACAGGGTGTCGCCGACCTGGGTGCCGGTTGCGGCGATCACCCCGGCGGGCAGCTCGACGACATAGCGGGCGCCCCAGGCCCCGGCGAAGGGCCGGTTAGGGGGCAGGGCCGGCGTCAGGCCGACAACCCGATGGGCGCGGTCGGCGAAGACCACATCAATGGGGAAGCGCATGAAGAAGCTATGCACGCTCGAGCAGGGGTTGATCAGCAGGCCCTCGCCGGAGGCCAGCCCAGGGCGGCCCATCAGGCCCCTGCCCCGGGCGAAGAAGTCGCGGGCCTCGCCGCAGCGCTCGGCCAGGGTCGCGCCCCGGGTCGCATTAAGCACCCGCACGCTCATCCGCCGACCCCCCCCGAGCCGAAGCTGGTCATGATCCGCGGCACGGCCGGGCCGAGGATGACCACAAAGAGGGCCGGGAAGATCAGGAAGACCATCGGGAAGAGCATCTTGATCGGGGCCTGCTGGGCCAGGGCCTCGGCGCGCTGGCGGCGGCGGACGCGCATCTGGTCGGCCTGGATGCGCAGGATCTTCGACATCGAGACGCCCAGCTGGTCGGCCTGGATCACCGCCGAGGTGAAGGTCTGCACATCCTCGACCCCCGTGCGCTGGGCCAGGTCCTTCAGGGCCTCGCGGCGCGTGCGGCCGAGGCGCACATCCGAGAGCACGCGCTTGAACTCGCGGCTCAGCTCATCGTCCCACTTCTGGGTGACGCGCTGCAGGGCCAGGTCGAAGGCCAGGCCGGCCTCGACGCTAATGCAGAGCAGGTCGAGGGCGTCGGGCAGAGCCTTCTGGATGGCGTGCTTCCGGCCCGAGATCTGGCGGCCGAGCCACATCACCGGCAGCATATAGCCCAGGATAAAGCCGATCGAGCTATACATCAGCGCCTGGGGCAGCGGCATGGTGCGGAAGGTCACCAGAGTCATGATCACGCCCAGGACAAGGGCCAGCACCACGCGCAGGCCCACAAACATCGCCGGCGTGATCCCGCCCGGGTTGCCGGCCATCTGCAGGTTCGTGCGCAGACGTTCAGCGCTCTGCTTCGGGCCGTACTTCCCCAGGGTCGCCAGGACGCTCTTGAAGATAGGGATGATCACCCGCTGGTAGAAGGGCTGCTGAAGCTCCAGCTCCTCAAGCGTCATCGCCCGCTCGGTGAACTGGTTGAGGCGCTCACCGATCGCGTCTGGCTGCCGGGTCTGAAGCAGGCCTAGGATCAACATCCCGACGCCCACCAGCAGGACAAGCCCCAGCAGCATGACCATTGATGTCATCGCTACACCTCGATGTCCATAATCTTCATGATCACGAAGTAGCCAATCACGATCATCACCAGCGAGGTCACCGGCAGACAGCACCAGGCCTTCGGCGGCATGCCGAAGGTGAAGATCGGCGCCATATAGGATGGGTTGACCACGCTGATAAACAGGGCCAGGCCGATCGGCAGAGCGGTGATCACCCAGGCCGAGATACGGCCCTGGGCCGTCAGGGTGTTGATCTCGCCCTTGATGCGCACGCGCTCGCGGATGGTGTGGCCGATCGTATCGAGGATCTGGGCCAGGTTACCGCCCACCTCCATCTGGATGTTCACCGCGGTGATCAGCAGGTCGAGGTCGTCCGAGGGCACGCGCCGCTGCAGGTTACCAAGGGCATCCTCGGTAGTGCGCCCGAGGCCCACCTCCTGCACGACGCGCCGGAACTCCTGATTGACCGGGTAGGGCGCCTCCTTCGAGACCATATCGAGGGTCTGAAGAAAGCTATAGCCGCCGCGCAGGGCGTTCGACATCATCGTGACCGTGTCGCCCAGCAGGTTATTGAAGGCGGTCAGGCGCTGCTTGGCCCTGTAGCCCAGGTAGAAGTTCGGGATGAACGAGAAGAGCACGGCGCCCACCAGGGCCGAGGCGAACATGGCCGCGGTGCTCGCCCGCCCGATATAGATGCCCACGAGCGCGCCCACTAAGGCGGCGCCCAGCTTGACCAGGTAGAACTCGGCCACGGTCAGCTTGAGGTCGGCGCGGGCCAGGTCGCGGCCCGTATTGCTGCCCTGCTTGCTCTGGGTGACCACCTTGTCGATGCGCTCAAGGGCCTGGCGCGGGTTAGCCGCCGGCTGCTCAACCGCCCGCCCGGCAAACTCGCTCAGGCGCTGCGACACGTTGTCGCTCTGCGAGCGGCGCAGCACCAGGCCCACCACCGCCAGCAGCAGTAGCGAGAGCAGGCCCAGCCCGGTCAGGGTGATGGGCATCATCTCTGGGGAGAGGAGTCGATCCATAGCAGTTGCTCAGGGGGGAGCGCTTCAGAGAGGCCGCCTCTCTGAAGACACTCTTAAAAGCTGAAGCGGTCGCTCCCGCCGAAGATATTCGGCGGCAGATAGATGTTCATGGCCTCGAACTTCTCGATAAACTTGGGCCGCACGCCCGTTGGCCGCAGCATGCCGACGATCTTGCCCTTCTCGTCGATGCCGGTCTGCTCGAAGACGAAGATATCCTGCATCACCACCACGTCGCCCTCCATGCCCGAGATCTCGGTGATCTGCGTCACCTTGCGCGAGCCATCCTTGAGGCGCGACTGCTGCACCAGCACCTGCACGGCCGAGACGACCTGCTCGCGGATGGCCCGCGCCGGCAGGTCGATGCCGGCCATCAGGCACATGGTCTCGATGCGGCTGATCGAGTCCTTCGGCGTATTGGCGTGGATGGTCGTCATCGAGCCGTCGTGGCCCGTGTTCATCGCCTGGAGCATATCCATCGTCTCGCCACCGCGACACTCGCCCACGATGATGCGCTCGGGGCGCATACGCAGACAGTTGATCACCAGGTCGCGGATGGTCACCTCGCCGCGGCCCTCGACGTTGGGCGGGCGCGACTCGAGGCTGACCACATGCTCCTGGCGCAGCTGCAGCTCGGCGGCGTTCTCGACCGTGATGATGCGCTCGTCCTCGGGGATGAACGACGAGAGCACGTTGAGCAGGGTGGTCTTGCCCGAGCCGGTGCCGCCCGAGACCACGATATTGACGCGGGCCTTCACGCAGGCCGCCAGAAACTCGCCCATCTCGCGGCTCATCGAGCCATAGTGCACCAGGTCATCGACGGTGAGCCTATCCTTGCGGAACTTACGGATGGTGATCGTGGGCCCGTTCAGGGCCAGGGGCCTGATGATCGCA
This sequence comes from Chloroflexales bacterium, assembly GCA_013336035.1. Classification (GTDB taxonomy): domain Bacteria; phylum Chloroflexota; class Chloroflexia; order Chloroflexales; family Chloroflexaceae; genus CAIWXH01. Next base: position 814 of record JAAXUL010000693.1, on the reverse strand, counting down.
TTGACGCGCGAGCCATCGGGGAGGCGCGCGTCGACCATGGGCGACGACTCATCGACGCGGCGCCCCAGGGGCGCCACGATACGGTCGATGATCCGCAGCACATGCTCATCGTTGATGAAGCTGAGGCTGGTCAGGATCAGCTTGCCCTTTTTCTCGACATAGATCTGCTTGGGCCCGTTGACCATAATCTCGCTGACATCGGGGTCGGCAAGCATGGGCTCGATCGGGCCGAGGCCAATGATATCGGCCTCGATGCTGTCGAACATGCGCTGGCGCTCGCTGCGCGTCAGCACGATGCTCTCGCCGTCGAGGATGGACTGGAAGGCCTCCTCGACCTGCTTACGCACCTTGGCCTTATTGGCCAGATCCATCTTCGGGTCAAGCTCATTGATCAGCCGGTTCTGCACGCGCACCTTGATCTCATTAAAGGAGTCGTCGATCTGGGCGCCGCCGTGCGAGCGCAGGGAGGGCTGGGGTGCAGCCCCGGGCCGCGCTGTGGCGGGCGTCGCCTCTGTGGCGGGCGTCGTGCCCCCGATGCGCTTGAGCAGAGACATAGCGTAAGATCTCCGGCGGGCGAGCATTGGGGCGCAGCACGCTGCGCCCTTCCGGCGCGACCATAGGTGCGATACAGCTTAACGCTTGATGATCCGCGAGAAGAGGCCGCCCTGCTTCGAGGCGGTCTCGGCCGTGGCGGCGGGCGCGCCCGCGGTCTTGGCGGCGGCCACCCCTGACGTGCTGCTCAGCTCGCGGGCCAGGCCCATGATGTCGCGGGCCATCTGGTGCGTGGGCTTGCTGATCACCAGGGGCACGCCCT
>JAAXUL010000692.1 GCA_013336035.1 Chloroflexales bacterium | reverse complement strand
CGCGCAGCACATGAAGCGCGCTGCCGAGTTGGGACCGCAAAACACCCTGGTGGATTGGCCGTACCGCTGGCACGTGGCCCAGGCCCAGCTGAACGCGGCCGCGGGCGATCTGGAGGCCGCCCTGGCCCTGCTCGATGAGGCCAGGCGGGTCTATATCCAAAGCCCCGTGCCTGACCTGCGCCCGATTGCGGCCCTGAAAGCGCACATCTATCTCAAGCAGGGGCAGCCCGCGAAGGCCCGGGCATGGGCGGCAGAGCGCGGGCTCTCGCTGACAGATGAGGTCAGCTACCTGCACGAGTTCGAGCACCTCACCCTGGCCCGGCTGAACATCGCCAGCCCGCTGGTCAACGCCCTGCTCGCACGCCTGTTGCACGCCGCCGAAGCCCAAAAGCGCCGGGGCAGCACGCTCGACATCCTGCTGGTGCAGGCGCTGGCCCACGCGGCGCAGGGCAATTACCCCCAGGCGCTCGCCGCGCTGGAACAGGCCCTGACATTGGCCGAGCCGGAGGGCTATGTCCGCATCTTTGTGGACGAAGGCCCGCCGATGGTGGAACTCCTGGAAAGGATGAAGGATGAAAGTGGAAGGATGAAGGCGTATATCCATACATTGCTTGCTGCCTTCGGTGATCAGAAAGAATTTCATCCTTCATCCTTCATCCTTTAGTCGAGCCATTGAGCGAGCGCGAGCTGGAGGTGCTGCGGATGGTCGCCGAGGGGCGATCAAACGCAGAGATCAGCCAGCGACTCTCCCTGGCCCTCAGCACCGTCAAGGGCCATAACCTGCGGATCTTCAGCAAACTACAGGCTCAGAATCGCACCGAGGCTGTCGCTCGTGCTCGCGATCTGGGCTTACTGTAAGTCCCCACAACAGTACTCCAGACAATACTTAAGTTGCTACCCGGCAATACCTCCTTGCCGGTATAGTCATGTCCATCAAGCTAAGGAGGATCGAATGAACCCGCACACCAGCCTTATTCAAGTCCAGGACAAGAAGGTCACGCTGTCCACCCTGTGGGTCTTTGTGCTGTTCTGCATCACATCCTCTGACATTATCGGTTTCCTCGAACCGGGTGCGCTAGCGGCCACAGCGGCATGGGCTATGTCTTCAAGTCGTTCTTGCTGGCGCCGTTTGTGCGCCAGGTGGGCGCTATGTATGTCGCCACCGCGAACGGCAACGACCTGGCGGTACTGAAGGAGCTGATCGAGGCTGGCAAGGTCAGATCGGTGATCGACCGAACCTACCCGCTGCGCGACACCGCCGAGGCGTTCCGCTACCTGGAACAAGGCCACGCCCGCGGGAAAGTCGTCATCACGGTGACCGCATGAAGGAGAGAACCATGCTGGACACAAGTGTCGTTCTCTCCGCAACCTGGGTGGTCGTCACGCTCATCTATCTCTATGGCGATGTCTTGCGCATCTGTAGCGGCGATGCACAAGCGATGGCCGCCATGAATCTCAACCAGTTCGTCTGGCTGGGGATCGCCATCCTGATGCTCATGCCCATTGTGATGGTCTTCCTGGCCCTGGTGCTGCCGCAAGGAGTGGGCCGCTGGGCCAACATCATCGTCGCCGGTTTCTTTTTCCTGTTCAACCTCGAGCGACTTTATCAACGCTCAGGCGCGATATAATCGCCTAGCTCTGCTTTAGACCACTGTGATGCGGAGAACTACCCTCATAGAACCTTCTGCGCCACGCATTTTAGGGCAAGGCCGAGAGCAACGAGAAGGCTCCCCGATGCGGAAAAACCGCACTGGGGAGTCTTCTCGTGCCCAGGAGCGCCCACATTGCCGGTTGCGACACCTTGACGAGGGCAAGCCCCTGCCCTCCCCCTTTGCCAGCCTGGAGGCACTCCCGGGGGAGCCACTTCCGACCACGTCTTCATCGCCGCGGGTGCAGGCCTGGCACCTCCTCCGCGCACGCTCCCTCCGGCTCGCCGCGCCGGTGTGCGAGCAACTGATCGAGCCGCACCTGCTCCAGGTCCAGCTCGTGTTGCACTGCCTGGAGCGCGTGGTCCCCGATCTGCGCCTGGTCGCGGAGCTGAATCAGCCTAGTGCGTTCCACATCCAGGAGCCGGCGGCGCAGGGCCAGCTGGCGCTCGGCGTTCAAAGACCGAGTGCCCCGTGGGGTGCGCCCGGCAGTTGGCCGGGCCCGAGCGCGGTAACTCGCCCGCACCGGCTCCATCACCGCCGCGGGCAGGCTGGCCGTGCACGCATCTGTCTCCAGCTGGGCCAGGGCGGCCTGCGCCGTAACCGCCCGCGCCATCCGGGTCTCCGTCTGCGCCGCGCCATTGTCGCGGACGCCAAGCCAGCGCACGAGCGGGCCCAGGCTAAGCCCTTGGCCCACCAGGGTGCACAAGATCACCCCGAAGGTGCTCACGATGATCTGCTCCCGTCCAGGGAAGGGCTGTCCCATGCTGGTCAGCCTCGGTAGCGCCAGAGCGGCCGCCAGCGACACGATCCCACGCGCGCCGGACCAGGCGACCAGGGCGCCCTCGGGCCAGCCCAGCGGCGTGGCGATACGCCCGGATATCCGCTGGGAGGGGGCCAGGCTCATCAGGCCCACCCAGGCGCAGCGGATCAGAATCACGGTCACCCCGAGCGCGGCACTCTCGGCCACGAGCCGGAGTGGGCCGCGCGCGGCGAGGGCCACCAGGATGGACGGCAGCTGGAGCCCGATCAGGATGAAGATGAGCCCGTTGAGCGTAAAGTCGACTTGCTCCCAGATCGCGTCGGCGCGCAGGCGTGTCGGGGCGCTCATAATCCTGGGACCCCGCCGCCCCAGGTAGACGCCCACCGTCACGACGGCAAGTACGCCTGAGGCGCCAAGCCACGCGGCGCAAAGGTAGGCTGTGTACGGGGTGAGCAGCGAGAGCGTGTTCTCGATCGGGGGGTCGTCGAGGGTACGGCGGACGTGCGCGAGCAGCCAGCCGGCGAGCAGGCCGACCGCGATGCCGCCCGCGCAGGTCCAGCCAAACGTGAGCAGGTCAGCGCCGACGTTGAGCCTCCCGGCCAGCACGGCGGCGACCGCGGCATGGGCGAGCACGAGGGCGATGGCATCGTTGAGCAGGCCCTCTCCCTCGATAAGCGCGAGCAGGCGCTGGGAGAGGCCCAGGCGGCAGAGCACGGCACTGGCGGCGACCGTGTCGGTGGGGGCGACAATCGCGCCGAGGAGGACGGCGCTGGCCCAGGGCAGGCCGGGCATGAGCGCGTGTGCGACGACGGCGACGGTCAGGGTGGTGACGAGCACAAGGCCGACGGCGAGCAGAGCCAGTGGGCCACGGTCGCGCCAGAGATCGCGCAGCGCCGTGGTGCGCGCCTGGGCGTAGATCGCTGGGGGCAAAAAGAGCAACACCACAAGCTCGGGGTCGAGCGTCACGCGCGGGAGACCTGGGACACAGCTCAGCACAAGGCCGCCGAGCACTAACAAGACCGGGTAGGGGACGGCCAGGCGGCGGGCGAGAATAGCCAGCCCGACGACGGCCGCAACCAGGCCGAGCACGACTGTGGTAAGCAGCATAGGGAGACAGCTCCATGCCGACGACGCAAGCGCGCACGAGCGGCGCAGGGGGTGCGGGGCGGAAGGGCGCAAGCGACAGCTCCGGCAGGCTCCCCGTACGCTGCGAGTCAGCGTCTGGCGACAGACACTGGCTCGCAGCGTACGGAGCTGCGCAGAACATAGGCTGAAGCCACGCTACGCGCGAGGCGGTGTGGCTAGGTGCGTGCGCGCATAGTGGGCATGGAGCCTAGCTGGTGTCGCACACGGTTGAGCAATAGCTCGAAGGCGAAGGGCTTGGTCATGGAGTCGACGTGCCGGGCGGTCAGCTCGGTGGCCGCGGCGAGGACGGCGCGGTTAGGGACGAGGAGCAGAAGTGGGGCGGGGCAGGTGGCGCGCAGCTCGCGGGCTACCTGCATCCCGTTGCGGTCGAAGAGATCGATGTCGAGGATTACCAGATCTGGCGGGAGCGCGTGCGACAGGGCCAGTGCCTCGGTCCCTGAGGTGACATGCTCGACACAGTAGCCGGCATAGGTGAGGAGCCCCTGAAGATGGCCGCCGAACCCAACCGCGGCCTCGACCAATACAATACGCTGGTTCACGAGACACCGTTCCTCGCGCGCACGCCGGATCACAGCCCCAGGCGAGGGACTGCAGCTTTCGAGCGGCCTGCGAGGTCAGCTGACGGGTTCGGACGGAAGCGCGCCCGGGCTCAGGAAGCCTTCACCCCACACGATGGGTTCCCCGCGCTCCGCCAGTGGAGCTTCGGCCGGGTGATGTCGGCGCGCCATGGCAACATCACACTGTCTCCTTTGTAGTATAGCCGCGCATGACGCGGCGCGTCTCACAGGAAGCTGACATGACGGCGCAGTGTGAATCCCGCTGGAAACCCAGATAGCGACGCTACGAACGGCATCACGGTACAGACGGAGCAGGTGCGTAGCATTCCAGCGTATTCGAACCTGATAGCGGATTTTAATGCGCATTACGAATCAGTAGCGGTCATAAATCTAGACAAAGTGAAGATATTCAAGGCTTGCTGATGGCAAAAGTTTTATTTTAGTGTTAATTGTTCAGGTGGAGCAGCTCTTTCTGATGCGCTCCGACGGCGCCGAGCGCCGCCAGCTCACCAGCCTGCCCGACGGCGCCCGCTGGCCCACCTGGTCGCCGGATGGCACCAGGGTCGCCTTTACCACCGGCCCAAACGACGCCGGTGCGCTCGCCAGCCTTGAGCTCGCGGGCGGCGCCGTAACTACGATTGCCGGCGGCCTGCGCGCGCCGGGCCGCGCGGCCTGGTCACCCGACGGGCGCAGCATCGCCTTCGCCGCCCGCACCGCGGCCACGCGCCCGTCA
>JAAXUL010001498.1 GCA_013336035.1 Chloroflexales bacterium | reverse complement strand
CCGAGTTCTGGGAGGGCCACCTGGTGGCCGACCCGCTGCGCGTCGACCCCGCGCTGTTCTTCTCGGAGCTCCAGGCCGAGCTGGGCGGCGCCGATCACGTGGAGTTCGCGTTCACCGACACGGGGCAGCTGCGGCGCCCGGTACGGTGGGTCGTCACGCTCAGCGGCTCCCCGCGCCACGACCGGCCGGCCCTCCTCCGGCGCGAGTTTTACGCCGACGACGACGACCTGGCGGCGGCGGCGGTGGCCGACTTCACCCGCGCCCTGGCCGGCCCCGGCCCCCACTGGCGATGAGCGCCGGGCACTTCCGCCGGCTGTGCCGGGCGCACCTGGGCGAGTGGACAGAGGCCGATCTCGCGCCGCTCACCGCGTTGGAGCTGGCCTGCCTCTGCCAGCTGCTCGGCATCCCACACAGCGGCACCAAGGAGCGGCTGCGCGAACGCATCTGGCGGGCGCGGCACCTGCGCCTCGTGCTGGCCAGCTACGAGCTCGGGGCCGACCACGAGGCGCAGCGCCAGGTCGTCGAGGCCCTGGCGGCGAGCTACCGCGCCGACGAGCTCCGCTCACTCTGCCGCGCCGCTGACGTGTTCGCCGGCACCACGAAGTACAGCCGCGCCGCCGCCTTGCTCCAGTGGCGCGACGGCTGCCGGCAGCGCGGCCAGGAGGCCTGGGCGGAGGCCCGCGCGGCCGCCCAATCCCTGCCGAAACAACACCGCCTGCTCTGACCCGGAAGGCACCGATGCCAGCATGCAACTGCTACAGCGACCCGGTAGACCGGGCGCTACACGCCGTCGGCTGCTGTGTGTGCGCGCTCTACGTGGGCGCGCCGCCACAGAAGCAGCTCACCGTCGAAGAGGCCGAGCACCTGCTTGGCCGCTTCGGCTTTCACCTGGAGCAACAGCCGGACGGCCGCTACGTGGCCGTGGACCCGGCGCGGGGCCTCCAGACGCCCCACGGCTCCAGCCGCAACACCGCCCACGACCCAACCGAGCTGGCCGGTCTGGTCGTGCGGGCGCGATGCACCAACCAGCTCGCCGGCCCGATGCTGATCAGTGAGGCCACGGCGACCCTCGCCGCGCTGGGCTTCGAGCTGAAAACCCGCGACCATCGAACCTTTGGGCGCCAGTGGTGGGCCACCAGCCAGGCGCTCGCCGTCTCGACGAGCGAGTGGGGCTACCTAAAAGACGTGGTCGCGGCAGCCCGCTCCTGGCTCGCCCAGAGCCACCACGCCGTGCGCCAGTCCGACCTGCCGGCCATCCTCGACCAGCTCCCGCGCGACCTCGACCGCAAGCCGCGGGTACGCCAGCCGGCCTACGCCGGCCGGCAGAGCGGGGAGGTACGCCAGGCGGCGAAGAACCGCGACGATGGACCGCGCCAGATTGGGCTCGGCCTCGACGCGCCCGCCGCCCGCTCCACCGCAAAGCCCTGGCCGACCCGGCGCGAAGCGCGGCGCGCGTCGCGCCGGCGAAGGTGACCATGCTCCCCAAACACCTGACCACGCATCTCGCCGATACCGTGTTCGAGGACCTGGCCGAGATCGCCCGACGCTGCCGGCACTGGGGCCTGCACGCCGACGAGGCCGACGGCCAGATCACGCTCATCGCCCCCTGGCCCGGCGGCATCACTGGCGGCCTCGCCGAGGGCACCGACCCCATCGGCCGCGCCGTCATCCTCGGGCTGGTCCTCTTCGGCCCGCTCTGGCCCCACGTCGCGCCCGACCTGCTCGACCAGGTCCGCCAGCGCTGGCGGGCCGAGCGACAGGGCCAGCTGGGTGTCAAGTATCTTCCTTGAGCCTATATCGCGTTCTAACGCATCAGGGTGAAATAGATGTGATTGACATTTGAGCGCTGTTGTGCTATAATAAGGGAGTGAGAGA
>JAAXUL010001497.1 GCA_013336035.1 Chloroflexales bacterium | reverse complement strand
TGCGGCGGGGGTCAGGCTGCTCGGCGCGCCCGAGGGCTTGCCGTCGGGGGGCAGGAACTTCAGGTAGTTCGCGAGCGAGCCCCAGCCGCTGGTGAAGTACTGCTGGATGATGCCGACCAGGCTGCTGACCACCCAGTAGAGCACGGCGCCCTGGGGGAAGGTGAAGGCGATGTAGCCGAAGACGAGGGGCATGAACATCATCGTCTGGGTCATCATCTTCTGCTGCGGGTCCTGGACACGCGGCGTGGCCATCACCGTCTGGAGGAACTGGAACGTGATCGAGAAGGTTGGCAGGATCAGGTAGACAAAGCCGACCAGGCCGGCGGCTGTCCAGGCCACGTGGCCGTGGGGGCCGAAGGCGGTGCCGCCCACTTCGATCACGCCGAACAGCTTCTGCGAGAAGATCGCGGCGATCTCAGGGTCCTGAAGGCGGGCCGCCGCGCCAGCGCTAAGGTACTGACGGCCCTGCTCACCGCCGAAGAGGTGATAGACCGCCTGGTACACGCCGAAGAAGATCGGCAGCTGGAGCAGAAGCGGGAGGCAGCCGCCCACCGGGTTAATCTTATACTCCCGGTAGAGCTTGAGCGTCTCCTCCTGGAGCTTCTGAGGGTCCTTGCCGTACTTACGCTGCAGCTCCTTGATCATGGGCTGCAGCTCCTGCATCCTGCGGCTGGAGCGGATCGAGGTCAGGGTCAGGGGCAGGATGATCAGGCGGGCGGCGACGGTGAAGAGGATGATGCCGAGCGCGACGTTGCCCGTGATCGACGAGAACCAGATCAGGGCCTGCTCAAGCAGGCCGACGAACCAGGACCAGGGCGACATACAGTTTCCTCACGTTGCGGGTCATGGGCTGGTGTCGCCCTCCGTGCTGGTCGTGCCGTGGGGCTGAAGCGCCCCGACCGGGTCGCCCGGGTCGATCCGGGCCTCCTGCCAGAGCTGGGCCCTGCGGAGGAGCTGCTCGACGGCCTGCCGGATCGCCGGAAATGGCGCGACGAGCACCTCGGGACCACGGACAACGAAGACGAGGTCGTAGCCGGGGGTGATGGCCGGAAGAGCGAGGCGGACAGCCTCGCGCACCCGACGCTTCGCCCGATTCCGCCGTACCGCCGTACCAAGTCGCTTGGTGACGACGAACCCGCAGCGGGTGCGCCGTCGCCGGCCAGCGACGACATTCAGTGTCAGCAGCGGTGTTGTGACCGTGCGCCCCTCACGCCGGGCGCGTCGGAACTGGTCAGGTCGGCGCAGCCTGTAGGCACGTTTCATCGAGGCTGGCCTATGAGCCGAACAGGGTACAGAGGACAGCTACCATCCGCGCCGCTGTCCCCGTACCCTGTCACTATGTGGCTACTATTGCTAGCGGTGACCGCGGCGGCCACCGTCACGGCGCTCATCGCTGACGGTGAGCTTCCAGCGGCCCTTCAGGCGCCTACGGCGCAGCACATCGCGGCCGTCCTTGGTCTCCATACGTGACAGGAAACCATGCTTACGGCGGCGTGGGATGCGCTTCGGCTGCCAGGTACGCTTGGGCATCGGGTGTATCTCCTCGTTCAACCTGCCCGGCTCGTAGTCCGGGCGCAAACGGTGACGTCAGTTTTCGGGCAAACTTAGCCCATTATACTGTTTGCGTCTCGACGATGTCAAATAGAGCGCGTAGCGACGCTATGGTGTCGCCACGCGCTGTAGCGCTACTCGTCGCGGCCAACCTGCTGGAGGGTGCGCTTGATTGCGTCGCGCTGGCGGCGATCCTGGCGCACCTCGCCGCTCTCCTCTTCGAACTCCGGCTCGTCACGCTTGCCCTTGCGGTCGCGCTTCGGGGCGGCGCTGCCGAACTTGGTCAGCAGATCCTCAAGCGTGGCATCGCCGACGAACTCCTCCTC
>JAAXUL010000691.1 GCA_013336035.1 Chloroflexales bacterium | reverse complement strand
TTCTCGATGCCGGCAACCAGGATCGACATAGCCGTCCAGCCCTGGACAAAGCTGCTATCGGCGCCGCCGAAGTCAATGCCCTTCTCCTTGGCGTAGGCAATGGCCACCTCGGCGCCGGGGCCCGTGGGGCTGAAGGGGATGGTGCCCGCCACGCCCTCGGCGTCGGGGCCGGCCAGCTTGACCAGCAGCTCATTGGCGCACCAGTTCAGGCAGACGAACTGCGTCTCCAGGCCCAGGCTCTTGGCGTTCTTCAGCGCCAGGGAGGCCGGGGCCGCGGTGTTCTGGATAAAGACATAGTTGGCGCCAGAGTCCTTGATCTGGGTCAGCTGGGGGGTGAGGTCGGTGGCGCCTTTGGGTGAGGGCACCTCGATCGGCTCGGCCACGCCGTTGGCCGTGGCGAAGGCGGTGCCGTCGGCCAGGGGCGAGCGGCCGAAGGGGCTATCGTTGATCAGGTAGGCGAACTTGGGCGCGTCGCTGTTGCCCTTGGCCTTCCAGTCCTCCAGGGCCCACTTCATCGCGACGACCAGCTGGTCCGAGTAGGTGGGCGCGGTGAGGAAGTTGTAGGGCGTCTCGGCCGGGTTGGCCAGGGCCGCCGAGTATGAGCCCGAGATGAAGGGGATCTTGTCCTGGGTAATCTTGTTCTTCAGGGCCTCGGTGTCACCGGTGCCCCAGCCCGAGAAGGCAACAACATTTTCGCCGACGAACTGGGTGTAGAGCTCTTCAGCCTTGGCCGTGTCGTAAGCGTAGTCCTGGCTGATCAGCTCGATCGGGCGGCCGGCGACGCCGCCATTGGCGTTCTTCCAGTCGACGAAGGCAATCACACCCTGAGAGTAGGGCTTGCTAACATCGGCCGTAGGCCCCGTCAGGTCAAAGATCGCGCCAACCTTGATCGGCTCGCCGCTCGCGGGCACAGGCGCTGGTCCACCGGCCACGGCCGTAGCCCCGCCCGCCACTGCCGTCCCGCCCACCGCCGCGGCTGTCGCGCCGGCGTTCTGCGCGCCCGCCACCGCCGTCTGGCCGGCGCCGCCCGCCACCGCCGTCTGTCCGGTCGTCACGGCCGTCTGCCCCGCGCCCGCAGGCGCCTGCGCGCCGCCACACGCCGCCAGCAGCAGCGTCAGGGCCACCACCAGGCCAACCGCGCCAAACCCCCGTCGTCCTGTGAGCATCTTCGCTTCCTCCACTTGGGCACAGCATGCCGTGCCTTGCCTGGGGCGCGCCACATAGCGCCCCCCCCGACCATTTGTCCGCAAAGGGTAAAGGGAGGCCGACCCTCCCGGTCAGTAGCTAAATGGCCAGAGCCTGAAGTAGTCCTTCAGATTGCGCCACATCTTGACGATGCCCTCTGGCTCGAAGATGAGAAAGAGGATGATCGCGAGGCCGAAGGCGCCCTGCTGGAGGTAGGGCAGGTAGCCGGAGAAGGCGGGGAAGACTCCGCTCGCGGCCCGGCTCAGGTTCGAGAGTAGGGCGGGCAGCAGGGTCATAAAGGCGGCGCCGTAGATCGAGCCCGACACGCTGCCGAGCCCGCCGATGATGATCATGGCCAGAAAGAGGATGCTCACCTCGATCGTGAAGCGCTCCCACGAGATGATGCCGCGGTAGTGGGCCGTCAGGGCGCCCGCCAGACCCGCGAAGAACGACGAGGTGGCGAAGGCCACCAGCTTGTAGCGGAACAGGTTGACCCCGATCACCTGGGCGGCGATATCCTGGTCGCGGATGGCCACCAGAGCCCGGCCGGCCCGCGAGCGGAAGAGGTTGCTCACGAAGAGGGCTGTCAGCACCAGGCTGCCCATGATCACCCAATAGAAGCTGAAGTCGTTGTTGTCCGCCAGGCTCAGGCCAAAGATAGTGTTGGCGGCGGGCGGCAGGCTGAGTGACTCGCCGATGCCGAGCAGCTCGCCGCGGGTCAGGAACCAGATGATGATCTCCTGCGCGGCCAGGGTGGCGATCGCCAGGTAGAGGCCCTTGAGCCGCACCGAGGGCAGGCCGAAGATGGCGCCGACGGCGGCGGTGACCACGCAGGCGATTGGCACGCTGAGCCAGATCGGCAGGCCGGCGTTGGCGGCGAGCAGGCCGGCGGTGTAGGCGCCGACGGCCAGGAAGCCGCCGTGGCCGATGCTGATCTGCCCGGTGTAGCCGACCAGGATATTCAGCCCGATCGCGCCGATGGCCGCGATGCCGATCGTATTGGCCAGGTTGAGCCAGTAGCGCCCGGCGAACCAGGGGAAGGCCAGCATGAGCGCGATGACCAGGATGATCCGCAGCCGCATCGGCCAGTAGGGCCGCAGAGCCATGTCACCGGCGTACGATGTGTGAAACGTGCCACTTTGCATATTCCGCCTCCGGCGGGAGATCATTGGGTTTAGACGCGTTCGATGATCTTCTGGCCGAAGAGGCCGTAGGGTCGTACCAGCAGGATAAGGATGAGAATGATGAAGGGCGCCACCTCGCCCAGGCCGAGCTCTGGGGGCAGGTAGCCGCCGGCGAAGGCCTGCAGCAGCCCGATGATCAGGCCGCCGATGATCGCGCCGGGGATGCTGTCGAGGCCGCCCAGGATGACCACCGGGAAGACGATCAGGCCGACCCGCCCGATCGTGCCGCTGACCCCGCCGAAGATGCTCATCAGCAGGATGCCGCCGGCCGCCGCCGTGACGGCGGCGATGGCCCAGGCCACGGCCCAGACCCGCTTGACGCTGATGCCCATGCTCAGGGCCGCCTGCTGGTCGTCGGCCACGGCGCGCATAGCGATGCCCTCGCTGCTGCGCCGGAAGAAGACCGTTAGCAGGCCGAAGAGGATGAGGGCCAGGGCGATAGCGAGGAGCTTATCGAAGCCCACGCTCGCGCCCAGGATGGTCACAGTGTCGCGGGGCAGAAACTGTGGCGCCGGCAGGGGCGTCACGCCCCAGATTGCCCCCACGATGGCGCGCAGCAGCGACGAGAGGCCGATCGTGACCATGATCACCGAGATCGCTGGCTCGCCGATCAAGGGGCGCAGCACCAGCTGCTGGATCAGTATGCCCACTGCGGCGGCCAGGGCCACAGCCACCACCACGCCGATCGGCCACCACATGCCGATCTGCTGCACCGTCATGTAGGTTAGGTAGGCGCCGATCATGAGCAGCTCGCCCTGGGCGAAGTTGATCACGTCGCTGCTTTTGTAGATCAGCACGAAGCCCAGGGCTACGAGCGCAAAGATGGCGCCGTTGGCGATGCCGGACAGGGTGAGCTGGATGAACTTTTCCATAGGTGTTAGGTGTGGCGACGGAAGGCCACAGACAACAGACGGCGCCCGTGATCAGCCGACCACGGCCTCTTTGATCGATCGTCGGCTGTCTATCGCTGGTCGTCCTATCTCCATCTCCTCCACGTGCAGCTTCGTCTTCAGCAGGGCGGTGCGTCCATCCTGGTAAGTGATTGTCGTCTCGATCTCGACATCCTGCTGGTCGCCGTAGAGCGCGTCTACGATCTCCTCGTAGCGCTGGGCCACCAGGCGCCGGCGCACCTTGCGCGTACGGGTCAGCTCGCCGTCGTCGGCGTCAAGCTCTTTGTGCAGCAGCAGGAAGCGCCTGATGCGGGCGGCGTCGGGCAGGTCGGCGATGGTGCGCTCGACATCCTTGCGGATGAGGGCGTAGACCTCGGGCTTCTGGGCCAGGTCGGTGTAGGTGGTGTACGAGATCTGGCGGCTCTCGGCCCACTTGCCGACGTTGGCGAAGTCGATGTTGATCATCGTGGTCACGAAGGGCCAGTCGCCGCCGAAGACCACCGCCTCTTTGACATAGGGGCTGAACTTGAGCTTGTTCTCGATGAACTGGGGCGAGAACTTGGTGCCGTCGTGCAGTGTCATCACGTCCTTGGCCCGGTCGATCACGATCAGCTGGCCGTCCTCGTCGAGGTAGCCGGCGTCGCCGGTGTGCAGCCAGCCGTCCGCGAGCGACTCGGCGGTGGCCTCCGGGCTCTTGTAGTAGCCCGCGAAGATGGCCGGGCTCTTGACCATGATCTCTCCGCTCGGGGCGATCTTGATCTCGGTGCCGGGCAGGGGCGCGCCCACGGTCTGGAACTTGATCGCCCCGTCGCGATGGATCACGCTCAGGCCCGAGCTCTCGGTCTGGCCGTAGACCTGCTTGAGATTGACGCCGAGGGCGTGGTAGAAGCGGAAGACATCGGGGCCGAGGGCCGCGCCGCCGGTGTAGGCCCGCTTGAGGAAGCGCAGGCCCAGGTGGTCCTTCAGCTCCTCGAAGATCAGCAGGCGGGCGAGCCCGTAGCGCAGCCGCAGCCCGGCCCCCGCGCGCTGGCCGGAGAAGCGCGCGTCGGCCATAGCGTAGCCCTGCTCCATCGCCCACTCGTAGATGGCCCGCTTGAGGCGCGTGCTGTCCTGGACCTTCACCTGCACCTGCGAGAGCATATTCTCCCAGATGCGTGGCGGCGAGAACATCACGCGTGGGCCGATCTCGCGGATGTTCTCCTGCACGGTGGCGGACGACTCGGGGAAGTTGATCGTGAAGCCGCACTGGATGCCGGCGGCGACGGTGATCATCTGCTCGCCGACCCAGGCCAGCGGCAGGAAGCTGACAAACTCGTCGCTGGGCTCGAGTGGGTCCACCTCGAGCAGGCCGTGGCCCTGGCTCGCCAGGTTGCTGTGGGTGAGCATGGCCAGCTTGGGCTTGCCGGTGGTGCCCGAGGTAGTGACGAGGACGGCGACGTCGGCGGGCCGGCCCATGGCCAACTCGCGCTCGAAGAGGCCGGGGTGCTCCTTGTCGAAGCCGCGGCCAAGCTCCTCGATGGCGGGGACGGTGGCGAGGAAGGGCTCGCCGTAGCCGCGCAGGCCCTTCGGCTCGTAGTAGATCACCTTGAGCACG
>JAAXUL010000097.1 GCA_013336035.1 Chloroflexales bacterium | reverse complement strand
GGCACGCGGGCCAGGGCCACGCCGGTGGCCGGGTCGGTCACGGCGAAGGTTGCGCCGCTCGCCGCCGGCACCCACGCCCCGCCGATGAGCAGTCCGTACGCGCTCTCGCCAATCGTCGCCGCGGCGACCGCCGCGGGGTCAACAGAGGCAGTCATATACTCCTCCTTATCGCGTGAAGCTCGTGTCTGGTTCGGCGTACTGCCATCCCATGGTAGCAGAGTTGGCCCATTGCGGATTCTTCCCTGGCGGTTGGCCTTTTCTTACACGCCGGCGCGGCCGGGCCCGTAAGATCAATAGGCGGGTTCCTAAATTTGTGAGGAGGGTCACCATGACCCGTGTCGGCATTCCCTATGAGGAGGCCCTGGCGACGGTCCTCGCCGCCGTGGCGCCCCTTGGCCCCGAGACGACCTCCCTGGCCGAGGCTGCGGGCAGGGTGCTTGTGTCCGCCATCGTCGCTGACACCCACACCGTCCCCGCTGGGCACCCCCTGCGCCCCCAGGAGCTCGCGCTCCTCGCGGCCCACGGTATCAGCGAGCTGCGTGTGGTGCGCCGGCCCCGTGTGGCCATCGTCGCGACCGGCGACGAGCTAGTCGCCCCCGGCACGCCGCTGGCCCCCGGCAAGATCTACGACAGCGACAGCGCCCTTCTGGCAGCCATGGTGAGCCGCGACGGCGGCCTGCCCCTGACGGTGGGCATCGCCCACGACAGCGTCGCCTCGCTGCGGATGCGCCTGGCCGACGCGATCGCCCGCGGCGCCGAGCTGATCCTGACGGCCGCCGGCTCGCACAATGGCAAGCACGACATCGTGCGGACCCTGCTCGAGCTCGAGGGCCGGCTGTACTTCTGGCAGGTGGCGATGGAGCCAGACCGCCCCCTGCTCTTCGGCGACCTGGCGGGCGTGCCGGTGATCGGCCTGCCCGGCGACCCCGCCGAGGCCCTGATCTGCGCCGAGCTGTTCGTCCGGCCCACTCTGCTGCGCCTCGGCGGCCATAACGAACTATCCCGCCCGAAAGTGCGTGCGACCCTCGAGATCGCGGTGGCCCGCCACCCCAACCGCCACTATGTGCGCGGCGTCGTCCGCCACGCCGGCGCGGGCTACGCCGTCCGCCCGCGCAGCCTCGAGCACGGCGTCGAGGCCGCCCTGGCCGAGGCCAACGCTCTGGTCGTCATCCCCCCCGGCGTCGGCATGGTCCCCGCCGGCAGCCCCGTCGAGGCGCTGCTCATCGATCGCGTGTAGCGGGCCGAGAACTGCTCGCCCGCAGGCCCTCGCCCCCCTGGGGGTGAGGGCCATCGTGTTATAATCGCCCCCGACCGGGGCGTGTCGCGGTGCGCCCTACATTAGGCCAGGAGAAGCGTTCAGCGATGCCCAGGCGCAGCGATATCCACACTATTCTGATCATCGGGTCCGGCCCCATCGTGATCGGCCAGGCCTGCGAGTTCGACTACTCTGGCGCACAGGCCTGCAAGGCCCTGCGCGAAGAGGGCTACCGCGTCGTCCTCGTCAACTCGAACCCGGCGACGATCATGACTGACCCGGGCCTCGCCGACGCCACCTATATCGAGCCCCTCACCGTGCCCAGCCTCGAGCGCATTATCGCCAAAGAGCGCCCCGACGTCCTGCTGCCCACCGTCGGCGGCCAGACGGCCCTCAACCTGGCGGTCGACCTGCACGAGGCTGGCGTCCTCGAGCGCTACGCGGTCGAGCTGATCGGCGCCTCGGTCGAGGCCGTCCGCATCGCCGAGGACCGCCAGCGCTTCAAGGACAAGATGATCGAGATCGGCCTCCAGGTGCCGCGATCGGGCACGGCCCACACTGTCGACGAGGCCCTGGCCATCGTGGCCGGCACCGGCTTCCCGGCGATCATCAGGCCCTCGTTCACCCTTGGCGGCGCCGGCGGCGGCATCGCCTACAACCTCGAGGAGTTCAAGGAGATTGTCGAGCGCGGCCTCGATGCCTCGCCCGTCACCCAGGTGCTGATCGAGGAGAGCGTGCTCGGCTGGAAGGAGTTCGAGCTAGAGGTGATGCGCGACCGGCTCGACAATGGCGTGATCATCTGCTCGATCGAGAACATCGACCCGATGGGCGTCCACACCGGCGACTCGATCACCGTCGCCCCCGCCATGACCCTCACCGACCGCGAGTACCAGCAGCTGCGCGACCAGGGCCTCGCCGTGCTGCGCGCCGTCGGCGTCGAGACGGGCGGCTCGAACGTGCAGTTCGCCGTGAACCCCCACGACGGGCGCATCTATGTGATCGAGATGAACCCGCGCGTGTCGCGCTCCTCGGCCCTGGCCTCGAAGGCGACGGGCTTCCCCATCGCCAAGATCGCCGCTAAGCTGGCCGTGGGCTACACACTCGACGAGCTGCCCAACGACATCACTCGCGAGACGCCCGCCAGCTTCGAGCCTACCCTCGACTATGTCGTGGTGAAGATCCCGCGCTGGACCTTCGAGAAGTTCGCTCTGGCCGACCAGACCCTCACCACCAGCATGAAGTCGGTCGGCGAGGTCATGGCCATTGGCCGCACCTTCCCCGAGGCCTTCCAGAAGGCCTGGCGCTCGCTCGAGCAGGGCCGCATGGGCTGGGGCGCCGACGGCAAGGATAAGATCAACCCCGAGCGCCTGCGCGAGCGCCTGATCACCCCCAACCCCGAGCGCTTCTTCTACATCCGCTACGCCCTCCAGAGCGGCCTGACCGTCGACCAGATCAGCGCCCTGACCAAGATCGACCCCTGGTTCCTCGATCAGCTCGAGCAGATCGTGCATATGGAGGGGCGCCTGCGCGCCTTTGACCTGGCCAGCGCCCCCGCCGACCTGCTGCGCCAGGCCAAGCGCATGGGCTTTAGCGATGTGCAGCTGGCCTACCTGCTGCGGGCCCCTGGCCTCGGCAAGCCCTGGGACGCCGAGCTGGCCGTGCGCGAGCGGCGCAAGGGGCTGGGCATCACCCCGACCTTCCACCGCGTCGACACCTGCGCCGCCGAGTTCCCGGCCTTCACGCCCTATCTCTACGCCAGCTACGAGAGCGAGGACGAGGCCGAGCCCGGCCAGCGCAAGAAGGTGATCATCCTCGGCTCCGGCCCCAACCGTATCGGCCAGGGCATCGAGTTTGACTACTGCTGCGTCCACGCTGTGTTCGGCCTGCGCGCCATGGGCTTCGAGACGATCATGGTCAACTGCAACCCCGAGACCGTCTCGACCGACTATGACACCGCCGACCGGCTCTACTTCGAGCCTCTGACCCTCGAGGATGTGCTGAATATTGTCGACCTCGAGCGCCCCGATGGCGTGCTGGTGCAGTTCGGCGGGCAGACCCCGCTCAAGCTGGCCCGGGCCCTCGAGGCGGCCGGCGTGCCGATCTGGGGCACTCCGCCCGAGGCGATCGACCTGGCCGAGGACCGCGACCGCTTCGGCGCCCTGCTCGACCGCCTGGGCATCCCCGCGCCCGCCCACGGCAGCGCCACCTCGGCGGCCCAGGCCCTCGAGGTCGCCCGCGCCATCAGCTACCCCGTGGTTGTGCGGCCCTCGTATGTGCTCGGTGGCCGCGCTATGGCCATCGTCTACGACGACGAGACCCTCGAGCGCTACATGCGCGAGGCCGTCGACGCCTCGCCCGAGCACCCCGTCCTGATCGACCGCTTCCTCGAGGACGCCTTCGAGATGGATGTGGACTGCGTCGCTGACGGCCAGACGGTGGTCATCGCCGGGATCATGGAGCAGATCGAGCTGGCCGGCGTCCACTCCGGCGACAGTGCCTGCGTCATCCCGACCTACATGGTCGCTCCCGAGCACGTCGCCACGATGCGCGAGTACACCGTGCGCCTCGCGCAGGAGCTTGGCGTCATCGGCCTGATGAATGTCCAGTACGCGATGAAGGACGGCGTCGTCTACGTGCTCGAGGTCAACCCCCGGGCCTCGCGCACCATCCCCTTTGTCGCCAAGGCCACCGGCGTGCCCTGGGCCCAGATCGCCGTCCAGTGCGCCGCCGGGAAGCCGCTCGGAGAGTGGAGCCAGGAGATCCGGAAGGGCGAGGCTCAAATCTCGAATCCTGAAGCCCCTATGTACCACGTGAAGGAAGTTGTCCTGCCCTGGGCCCGCTTCTCGGGCGTCGACACCCTGCTCGGCCCCGAGATGCGCTCGACGGGCGAGGCGATGGGCAGCGGGGCCACCTTCGGCGAGGCCTTCGCCAAGGCCCAGCAGGGGTGTGGCCAGGAGCTGCCCCTCGGCGGCAATGCCTTCCTGAGCGTCAACGACCGTGACAAGGCCAGCCTGCTGCTGATCGCCCGCGACCTGGCCGCCCTGGGCTTCACGCTGCTCGCCACTGGCGGCACGGCGGCCTATCTGGGCGAGCAGGGTCTCGCGGTGACGCCGATCTACAAGGTCAACGAGGGCCGCCCCAACGCGGTCGACTATGTCAAGAACGGCCAGATCGCCCTGATCGTCAACACGCCCCTCGGCAAGGCCAGCTTCTTCGACGAGGGCGCGATCAGGCGCGCCGCGATCGTCTACGGCATCCCGACGCTCACCACGCTCTCAGGCGCCGCGGCCGCCGTCCAGGCAATCCGCGCCCTGCGCGACGATGTCTGGACCGTCCAGAGCCTCCAGGAGCGGAGCGAGGCTTGAGCATATGAGCATAAGCTGACCCGCGTTGCGCTGTGGTCATTCTAGCAAGCTATAGTAGCCAGGAAGACTCCTACTCGGCCCCAGGAAACCAGGCCGGATCGACCGCGAGGAGCCAATGCTATGGACGCTTCCGGCTACCCCCGCCTCTTCCGGCTGCGCATGGGCGCCGCGGCTTTCGCCGCCCTGGTGGGCCTGCTAGCCCTGGTGGGCTGGGGCGCCGGCATCCCCGGCCTCGTGCAGATCTACCCGGGCCTGCAGCCAATGACCCCCGCGGGCGCGATCTTTCTGGTAGTCACAGGGTCCGCTCTCGCGGCTGAGGGCGCCCTTGCGTTGGCCCTGTCGACGATGGTGCTGCTTGGCGGCCTTGCCCTGGTGGGGGCCGCCCTGGCGGGGGCCGCCACACTGCCCGTGCTCCCGACGAGCGTCTCCGCCCCGATCGTCGCCTCCAATATGATCCTCGGCGGCCTGGCCCTGCTGCTGCGCGACGCCCGCGGCCCCCGTGGCGCATGGGCCGCGCAGATCTGCGCCCTCCTGGTCGTGCTCAACGCCCTGCGCTCGCTCCTGGGGTTCGTGATCAGCGATGAGATCGACATCCCCCTCGTCATCACCTCCGTCGGCCTCTCGCCCCAGGGCGCCTTCAGCATCATGATCCTTGGGCTAGGGCTACTGGCGGCCCGCCCCGACGACGGCTTTATGGCCCTGATCGTGAGCGAGCGGGCCGGCGGGCAGCTGATGCGCTGGCTTGTGCTCGCTGGCGTCGCCTTCCCCATTATCGCCGCTCTGATCTTCGAGGTCGCCTGGCAGACCAGGCTGTTCGGCATAGGGACGACCATCAGCCTCTTTTTGCTCGCCAACCTGGTGATCTTCTACCGGACCGCGGCCGCCTTCGACCGCGTCGACCACGAGCGCACCGCCGCCGAGGAGCGCCTGGCCCTGGCCAACGCCGACCTCGAGCGCCGCGTCGCCGAGCGCACCGCCGCCCTGCGGGACCGCGAGGCGCAGATCGGCGCCATCGGCGACAACCTGCCCAGCACAATGATCTACCAGACGATAGCGGATGACAGCGGGCAGGTGCAGTTCTCGTACGTCAGCGCTGGCGTCGAGCGCATCTCCGGCTATCGCGCCGATGAGATCATCGCGGACAGCGGGCTGCTGTACAACCAGCTTGCCCCAGAGGATCGCGTCCGCCTCGCCACGGCAGAGTACGAGGCCGGGCAATCACTCACCGTGCTCGATATCGAGGTGCGCAAGCACACCCCCTGGGGCCTGCGCTGGAGCCACATCCGCTCGCGCCCGCGCCAGTTCGCTGACGGGCGCATCGCGTGGGACGGTATCGAGGTGGACATCACGGCCCAGAAGGAGGTCGAGGCGGCGCTCGAGCGAGACCGACGCTACCAGGCGGCGCTCTTCGCGTGCTCCCAGGCCCTGCTCCGCGGCGCCGAGGCCGCCGACCGCGACGCGGCCCTGCTCGATGTGCTTAGCCGCCTCCTTGCGAGCACAAGTGCCGACCGGGCCTTCTTGATGCGCACGGTTGAGGATAGCCTCCTTGGGCTCTATATTGAGATACCAATCGCGATCAGCGCCCCTGGAATCCCCAGCGTCCTCACCTCGGTGTCGTCAGCCAGGCTCCCCCTTGACCAGCTTCCGCCCTGGGTCAAGCGCCGCCTGGGCACTGACGAGCCGACCGTCGTGAGTCGCGAGGGCCTTGGCCCCTCAGACAAGAGCCTGGCGGCGCTGTTCGACAGCTTCGGCATCCAGTCGTTCGTTGTCCTCCCCCTCAGGCCTGACGGCCAGCAGTGGGGCGGCATCGGCTTTCACGCCTGCACGGCGCCCCGCGAGTGGGACGACCAGGAGATCCTGCTGCTGCGCACGGCGGCCGAGCTGGTCAGCAGCGCGATCCGGCGCTGGCAAGGCGAGGACGAGCTGCGCCGCCGCGAGGGGCTGCTGTCCACCCTCTTTGACATCCTGCCCGTGGGCGTCTCGATCGTCGACGCCGAGCGGCGGCCCCTGCGCCTGAACAGCGCCGTCAGCCAGATCATCGGCCTCGATCTGCCGGCGCTCATGGGCGAGGCCTACTTGCAGATCCGCTACACCCACCCAGACGGGAGCCCGATCGCGCACGAGGAGCTCCCGGCCTCGCAAGCGATCGGCGGGACACTCGTGCGCGACATGGAGGTCGGCATCATACGCCCCGACGGGCAGCTGCGCTGGGCGAGCATCAGCGCCGCGCCGCTGCCCATCCCGGGCCACGGCGCGGCCCTGGTCACCGTAGACATCACCGAGCGCAAGCGGATCGAGGAGGAGCGCCTGATCTTCGAGCGCAAGCTGCTCGAGACCCAGCACCTCGAGAGCCTGGGCGTGTTGGCCGGCGGCGTCGCCCACGACTTCAACAACATCCTGGCGGCAATCCTCGGCCACGCCGAGCTGGCCCGCCTTGAGATTGCCGCCGACAGCGACGTTGGCGCCAACCTCAACGCCATCATCCTCGGGGCGCGCCGCGCCGCCGACCTTACGGCGCAGATGCTGGCCTACGCCGGGCGCGGCCGCTTTTTCACCCAGGCGGTCGATCTCAACACCGCCGTCCTCGAGCTGCGCGATCTGCTCCGCAGCACCTTGCCGGGGAACATCGGCCTATGGCACTTCCTGGCCCCCGATCTGCCGCCCGTCATCGCCGACGGCACCCAGATACGCCAGGTGCTGCTCAACCTGCTTACTAACGCCTCCGAGGCGATCGTGGCCACTGGCGGCGGGGGCACGCTCTCGGTCGTCACCGGCCACGACGAACTGACCCAGGCGGCTCTGGCCGAGGCGACCTTCAGCGCGGCCAACCCGGGGTCCTTCGTCTACCTCGAGGTGCGCGACACAGGCTGCGGGATGGATCCGGCCACCCTGGCGCGGATCTTCGACCCATTCTTCAGCACCAAGTTCACGGGGCGGGGCCTGGGGCTGCCCGCTGTCCAGGGGATCGTGCGCGCCCACCGTGGGGCCCTCTTCGTGCGCAGCGCCCCGGGGCAGGGGTCGACCTTTCGGGTCTGCTTCCCCCTGGCCCCCGCGGCGGCCCTGGATAGCGTGGCGGGGGCGCCCTAGCCCACGGGGTTGCGCAGCACGCCGACCCCCTCGATCTCGATCTCGATCATATCGCCGGCCCGCAGCCAGCGCTGGGGCGTCCTCCCCATACCCACGCCGCTTGGCGTGCCGGTGGCGATGATATCGCCGGGCTCGAGGCGCATCCCCTGCGTGAGCGTGGCGATACAGGTCGGGATATCGAAGATCATATCGCTGGTGTTCGCGTCCTGCATGGTCTCGCCATTAAGGCGCATCTGGATGCGCAGGTTGTGAGGGTCGCGGATCTCGTCGGAGGTCACGATCCACGGGCCCATCGGCGCCGCGCCGTCGAGGCTCTTGCTGAAGAAGAACTGCTGGTGGCGCATCTGCAGGTCGCGGGCCGACACATCATTGATGATGGTGTAGCCGAAGATATAGCCCAGAGCCTCCTCCTTCGGCACGTCGCGGGCCGGCAGCCACAGCACCAAGGCCAGCTCGGCCTCCCAGTCGCGCTGGGGCGAGAGCTCGGGCATGAGGGGTATGGTGGCGCCGGGGTGGTTCACCGCCGTGGGTGCCTTGGTGAAGAAGACCGGGTGGGTGGGCAGCTTCTCGGGCAGGCCCTTGGCGCGCAGCGACTCAATCGCGTGGGCGGCGTAGTTCATGCCAAGGCAGATAATATTCTTGCGCGGCCGCGGGATAGGCGCCAGCAGCGTCACCTCGGCCAGGGGCGTGGTCGTGGCGGCCGCATCGACTAGATCGCGGGCCCTGGCGAGAAGCTGGGGGCCACCCTCGATCAGAGCCAGCATTGTCGGCGCCAGGCCCGTCAGATCGACCACTCCATCCTCGCGCACGGCGCCGATGTGCTCGGCGTCGCTGTGGCGGTAGGTCACCAGCTTCACGATCCATGGTCCTTTCGTTCGTCAGAGGGCAAGCGTCGCGGCAGCGGCCAGGCGCGCCCGTCAGGGGGTGATCACCTCGGTGATCGGCACCGGCGTGAAGACCAGGGCGAAGACCAGCAGGCCGACGACGGCCAGGGCGCGCCACGGGCCCCGCAGGGGCGTCACCTCGTTGAGCAGGGGGCTACGCGCCTGGCCGAGGATGGCCACCAGCACGGCCCACAGGAACCAGCCGTTCCACAGAAAGCCCAGGGCCAGCAGGGCCACGGCGACAATCATGCTCATGATCTGCGCCGCCCGTGGGCCGAAGAGGGCGAAGAAGATATGGCCGCCATCGAGCTGGCCGGCGGGCAGCAGGTTCAGCCCTGTCACCAGGAGGCCCGCCCACCCCGCCAGGGCCACCGGGTGCATATAGACATCGTCGCCGCCGCTGGGCAGGAAGCGCCCGAAGACCAGGATCTTCAGGCCGGCGTAGAGCAGCGAGTTGCCCTCGGTGAAGAAGCCCGTAGCGGGCATAGCCGCCCGCACCTCGAGCATATTGTGCACCGGCGAGAGGGCGAGGCCCAGGATTAGCACGGGCACCGCCACGAGCAGGCCGGCCAGCGGCCCGGCCGCGGCGATCATCAGCAGGGCCCGCCGGTTGGGCACCGGCTCTTTGATCGAGATAAAGGCGCCCATGGTGCCGAGCAGAAAGATCGGCATCGGGATGAAGAAGGGGTAGCTCACCGCCACGCCCTCGCGGCGGGCCGCGATATAGTGGCCTAGCTCGTGGGCGAGCAGGATGCCCAGCAGCGACGCGCTGAAGGCCAGGCCGCTGCCCAGGCTGAAGAAGCTCTCGCCCGTCTGCCAGTCCAGATCCTGACCGCCCACCACCACAGTCGAGACCACCGTCAGGGCGAAGAGCAGCAAGGCCAGCCACAGGCGCGAAGGCTTTGCCGCCGGCATAGCCGGGGCCACCAGCAGCGCCACCCGGTCGCCCTCCTGCTGGAGCAGGCCCATATAGCCCATGGCCTTCAGGCGCGGGCCAACGATGTCATAGGCCGCCTCGGCCTCGAGCTTCAGGCGGCCGACAAAGCGCGGCATCTCGCCGCCACCCCGCCGTGCCATCTCGATATCGTCGATGAGCATCACCTCGGCCACGGTGGCGCGTAGCGCCTCGGGGACCGGATTGGTCTGATAGAGATTCATTGCAACGCTGTCCTGCGGGCGATTGTCGGGCCTTTCTGAACCTAACCCTACCATCATACCACGCCGTCTATCCGCGCTGCCCGCCCTGTGTTATACTGGCGGGAGATCAAGATTCGCAGCGCCAGGGCGCTGCCCGCCGTAGTAGGGCACGTGCCCGTAATTGTCCCGCTTAACCTTGCCCGTAACCCCTATGGTCGAGCCGGCCCACATCTTGATTGTCGAGGATGACTCGATCATCCGCCGGGTCTACCACGACGTACTCGCCAACGACGGCTACCGCGTCTCGCTGGCCGGCAGCGGCGAGGAGGCCATCGCCTATCTCCAGCTGATCACCCCCGACCTGATCCTGCTCGACCTGGGCCTGCCCGGCATCGACGGCCACGAGGTCACCCGCCGCGTCAAGGCCGACCGCTCGAAGCCCTTTATCCCGGTCATGGTCCTCTCGGCCCAGAGCGATCTCTCGACCAGCGTCGCCAGCCTGGACGCGGGCGCCGACGACTTCCTGGTCAAGCCGGTCGAGGTCGACGAGCTGCTAGCCCGCGTGCGGGCCATGCTGCGCCTCCAGCGCGCCCAGCGCGGCCTCCAGCGCGCCCAGCGCAAGACCGAGCTGCTGCTCCACCTGACGCGCGATCTTGGGGCCAGCATCGACCTCGACGTGCTGCTCACGCGCTTCCTCGACCACCTGGCCGACGCGGTGGGCGCGATCAGGGCCTCGATCATCCTGACCGACTTCGAGGAGGATCGCACGCTCTGCTACTCGAGCAGCCGCAATCCCGCGACCCCCGTCCTCACCGATATCCTGCGCCACGGCGTGGCCGGCTGGGTCCTGCGCGAGCGGCTGCCCGTGATCATCCACGACACGCGGGTTGACATACGCTGGTTCTCAGCTACCGAGTACCACTCCAATGTGCGCGCCGTCGCCGCCATGCCCGTCGTCCGCGAGGGGCGCGTCCTCGGCGTGATCACGCTCGTCCACCACACGCCTGGCTTCTTCAGCGAGGAGCACGTCGAGCTGCTCAGCTCGGTGGCCGCCCAGAGCGCGGTCGCCCTCGAGAGCGCCCAGCTCTTCCGGCTCACCCAGCGCCAGAAAGAGCTGCTCGTCCGCCGCGCCGAAGAGCTGCGCAAGGTGAACGAGATCAACGCCTACCTCTCCGAGCTGATGGCCCCCGAGCAGGTCACCCGCCTGCTGGTCTATATGATCCAGCAGCAGTTCGGCTACCCCCAGGTCTGCCTGCTGATGCGCGACGGCGACGACCTAGTGCTCCAGGCCACCGCCGGCGGCTTTGGCGCCCGCCCGGCCACCGCGACGCACTTCCCGGTCACCTACGGCCTCAACGGCTGGGCCCTTCAGCACCACCAGGCGGTGCGCATCGACGACGTCACCAAGGACGACCGCTTCGAGCCGATCCTCCCCGACGATGCGAAGGTGCGCTCGCAGCTGGTGGTGCCGATCATCCTGCGCCGCGAGGTCCTGGGCACGCTCGATGTGCGCAGCCCCGAGATCGGGGCCTTCGGCTCGAACGACGAGGCCATGCTGAGCGCGATCATGAACCAGTTCAGCATCGCCCTCGGCAACGCCAGGCTGCTCGAGAACGAGCAGCAGCGCATCTTCCAGCTCAGCCAGGTCAACCGGCTCTCGGTGGCGATCACGGCCCAGCTCGACGCGCCCCAGAATCTGCAGCTGGCCGCCGATGCCGTGGCGATGATCTTTAATGTGCACCAGGCGGGCCTGGTCCTCTTCGGCGAGGGCGACCAGCAGGGCCAGATCCTGATCGCCATCCACGGCGAGCCGACCCCCTACGACACCGACCTGACGCGCCTGGTCTTTGCCCAGCCCGACCTGCAGCCGATCGTCGCCCGCCTGCGCGAGCCCCAGCTCGTGCGCGGCCTGCGCGAGCGCCCCGCCTTCACGCCGCTGCGGGGCTTCCTCAACGCCCGATCGATCGATGATGTGCTGCTGGTGCCACTGATGGCAGGCCAGCGCTCGCTCGGCCTGCTCTGCATCGACGCCACCGGCCGCGAGGAGGGCTTCGGCCGGGCCGACCTCGAGCTAGCCAGCACGGTCGCGAGCCTGATCGTGCAGGTGATCGAGAACGCCCGTCTCTACCGCGTCGTCGCCGACGAGCGCTCGACCCTCAACGCCGTGCTGCGCGGGGCCGCCGACCCGATCCTGCTTGTCGGCCCCGAGCGTGAGCTGCTGCTGGCCAACCGCGCCGCCGAGGAGCGCCTGGGCCTGCGCCTGAGCGATAACGGCCGTCCCCTGCGGGCCTTCCTCGAGGCCGGCGCGTCGGCCCTGGCCCAGCTCATCCCGATGCTCGACGACCACCACCAGGCCAATGGCGCCGCCGAGATCAATCTGCCCGATGATGTCACCTATAGCGTCAGCATCGCCCCCGTGCAGGGCGGCGACGACCAGCCCCTCGGCAAGGTGACCGTGCT
This sequence comes from Chloroflexales bacterium, assembly GCA_013336035.1. Lineage (GTDB taxonomy): Bacteria > Chloroflexota > Chloroflexia > Chloroflexales > Chloroflexaceae > CAIWXH01. The sequence continues at coordinate 1,509 of JAAXUL010000097.1, read as the reverse complement.
GCGCGATATCAGCGCGATCAAGCGCCTCGAGCGCCAGGAGCGCGAGCGCGAGCGGGCCGTCTTCCGCCGCTATGTCTCGCCCCAGGTGGCCGAGCAGCTGCTCAGCGCCGGGGGCGAGTTCGGGCGCCCCACCGACCGCGACGTGGCCGTCATCTTCGCCGATATGCGCGGCTTCACCGCGATCACCGAGCGCACCGAGCCCCACGTGCTGATCGAGCGCATCCTCAACCGCTACTTCACAGCCATGACCGAGGCGCTCTACGCCCACGACGGCACTATCGACAAGTTCCTCGGCGACGGAATCATCGGCGTCTTCGGCTCGCCGATCGCCCACAGCGATGACCCCCAGCGCGCCCTGGCCGCCGCCGTCGATATGCAGCACCGCTTCGCCCAGCTGGCCTGCGAGTGGCACCAGGATCTCGGCTACGATATTGGCCTGGGCATCGGCGTCAGCTACGGCCGCGCCGTCGTCGGCAATATCGGCTCCGAGCAGCGCCAGGACTACACGCTCATCGGCGATGTGGTCAACACCGCCTCGCGCCTCTCGGGCCTCGCGCACGGCGGCCAGGTGATCGTCTCCTACCACCTCGCCGACGCCCTACCCCCCGCCTACACCTCCCCCTGGCCCCTCATCCCCCTCGGCCCCGTCGAGATCAAGGGAAAACAGGAGCCCCATCTAATCTATGAGGTCAAGCTCTAAATCCCCTGACACAGGCTCCAAATATGCCGCTGTAGCCTGGCTGTCTTGACAACATGCTGTAAAATCTTTATCATACGCTCAGGAGCAGGGCCAACCTGACCTGAGGCTGACTGCGCCTCGCGCGCGCAATAGAGGAGTGACCGCCGATGACCTGCGGAGCCCGACCCCGAGCCCCGAGGCGCAGCCCCGCCGCCTGGCTGTTCCTGCTGCTGATCGTTGTCCTGACCGGCTGCGGCGCGCGGCCCGTCGTCCTGACCGGCAAGATCACCGACGCCTACACCGGCGCGCCCGTGCCCCAGGCCAGCGTCGTCGTGGGCAACACCACTGTCACCACCGACGCCAACGGCGTATTCAGCACGCCCAGCTGGCGCAAGACAGATACCCTGGCCGTCAGCGCGCCCAACTACGAGGTTCTCAGCCTGCCCCTCGAGGGCCGTCCCGAGCTTGCCGCCAGCGACGCGCTGACCATCACCCTCGATACCAGCCTGCGCCCAAACACTATTAGTGGCACGATCACCGACGCCTACACCGGCAAGCCACTGCCCGGCGCGCAGATAGTCGCCACCTACGCCGCCACCAGCACCCTCAGCGCGACGACCGACGACACGGGCCGCTATAGCCTCACCAGCCTGCCCGAGCAGTTCACCCTCGGCGTCAGCGCGCCCGGCTACACCACGGTCGAGCAGGATCTTCGCCAGACCACCAGCCTCGACCTGAGCCTGCGCCCCAACGTGCTGGCCGGCAAGGTCACCGACCGCTTCAGCGGGCAGGGCGTGGCCGGCGCGAAGGTGGCCGTCGGCGCCGCCTCG
>JAAXUL010000690.1 GCA_013336035.1 Chloroflexales bacterium | reverse complement strand
GCAAGCTCAAGCTAGAGATCGACACCGGCGAGCTGAGCGGCGAGCTGAAGCGCCTCTCGTCGAGCACGAAGGACGGCCTGCAGCGCCTCTCGATCGGCCTGATCCTGGCCGGCATGCTGATTGGGTCGGCGATCGGGCTCAGCTTCCTGAACCCCGTCGAGGGCGCCATCTGGCAGTACATCTACGCGGTGGTGCTGGCGGCATTTCTGGCCGTGCTGATCTACAGCGCGGTGGTCGTCTGGATGCTGGTGCGCTCGATGCGGCCCTCCTCGAACTGATCGCCCGAGGGCACACGGAAAAAGCCCCGGGGAAGGGTTGCCCTCCCCGGGGTTTCCGCGAAGCGCACGCAGGGCCAGCAAGGCCCTAGCGACCACTATGGGCCATCATGTCGATCACGATGGTCACGGCGAGGATCAGTGCATCGTTCTGGCCCGGCTCAATCGCGACGCCGTAGCTGTCACGCAGGCGAAACCACTGCTTCGAGACCTCGGCGACCTTATCGCGGCCCTCGCCGATCGTGTACTCGTGGTAGAGGATGTTGCCCTGAGCCTCGAGCTCGGGCCCAGCGCTGAACTTGACTGTCCAGCGGTCGCGCAGCGGCGTGATCAGAGCCTTCTTGACCGTCGCCAGGCTCTCGCCATTCGGGCCCTCGATCTCCATCGTGTCCCTGATGCGCAGCATGCGCTCCTGGATCTTGCAGAGCTCACGGCCCTGTATATCCTCGAGGATCAGGGTCTTGCGGACGCGCAGCATCTTGCCATCGACCTTGAAGACCCGCTGGCCCGCCTCGTTCTCGATCCAGAAGTCGTCGCCGATCGCCAGCAGGCGCTGGCGCATCTGGTAGCGCGTGGCGGCGCCGCCCCGGCCGAAGGTCTCACGGTCTTCCTGCCGCTCTTCGCGCCGCTCCAGCCGTCGTCCACGGAACATGTTTCACCTCCCAGTGGCGGATCATCGCGAGAAGCTTTCAGATGGCTAATCCGCTATGGGCAGGCCACGGTCGTCCGCAGCGTCTTCGCAGAGGCCTGAACGGCGTCAACTTTCGGCTCGACCGTGGCGAGGGCCTGCTCGACCGTGGTCGACTCGGGCAGGCTGTAGACGGTCTGCTGGAGATCCAGCACCGTGGCGTAGAACATATCGGCCTTCACATCGCTGAGCTTGGCCCCCGCGTTCAGCACGTCCTGCCAGGCCTGGTTGACCGCCTGCTGCCCGTCCTTGTACTGGCCGATGGTGGCATTCGGGCCCAGCGCCTTGTAGCTGGACACCGACTGCTCGAGGGTACCGAGCGATGCGCAGAACTGAGTTCGCGCCTCGGACGGGGTGACCGAGCAGGCCGCGAGGGTCACGCCCAGCAGCAGGGCGCACCCGACCGTCATAATCCGTTTGAGCATTGCTATCCTCCTGAGATTCTGCTACGAGTGACGCCGCAGGTACTGCCAGGGCTTCCAGATCCAGAGCAGGCCGGCGGCGCCGATGGCGAACAGGATGAGCCCGTAGGGTAGGTAGCCGCCCGCCGCGAAGAAGATGGCCGCCCCCCACATCCCGAGGCATAAGGTCGTCAACAAGATGCGGCTTAAGAGCTGGACAGACACGATGACCCTCCTCTGCTGACGCGCTTCCCCTGACACCTTCCCTTAGCGCATCCGGAACGCGGCGATGATCAGGAAGATGCCGATGCCGATCAGGACGATCCCGAGGCTCCAGGGAAGGGCCAGGGTCGCGCTCAGCGGGTTGAAGAGCATGATCAGGCCGAAGAAGATCCCGAAGGCGCCCAGCACCGCCGGCCACCAGCCCTCGCCCCGGAAGGCCTGCACAATGCCGATCACCCCATAGATGATGGCGCCGATGGCCAGCACGATGGTGAAGGCCGTGCCCACCGAGAACGCCGTGCCCAGGGGGTGACCCTGGCCCAGCATGCCCGACACGATGAACAGACCGGCCAGGATCCCCACGATGCCGGAGAAGAGCTTCCAGCCCCAGCCCTCGCGGTCCTGGAAGATGCGGAAGATGTCGATAGACCCGAGCACGATCCAGTAGAGGCCCAGCCCCAGCACAAAGCCCACCGAGGTCGTCGTGGGGTTGGTCAGGAAGAAGATCCCGACCATGATGGCCAGGATGCCCTCGATGAGCGGGAGCCACCAGCGGTCATGCCGCCCTGCGATCGCTGTTGTCGCAGCCACTGCCTTACTCCTTTCCCATCTCCGTCAAGCTACTGAAGCGACGCCGTGAGGCGCGAGGTGTTGTCGTAGAACTTCTGAAGGGCGGGCCGCGCCTGCCACTCGTCCAGGCGCAGCGGCCTGGAGCGCTGTATGTACATGGCGTAGATCGGATCGAGATCGGCGACGACCCGCCGGTCGTAGACCACCAGCGTGACCTCCATATTCAGCAGCATCGAGCGGATGTCCATGTTGCTCGACCCGATCACGCAGATGTCGTCGTCGATGCTGAAGTGTTTGGAGTGCAGCACGCACGGGGCGTCGAACAGGTAGATCTTCACCCCGGCCTTCAGCAGCTCCTCGTAGTAGGAGCGCTGGGCGTGGAAGACCATAAACTGGTCGCCGATGGCCGAGGTGACCAGCGTCACCTCCACCCCGCGCTGGGAGGCGCTGGTCACCGCCTGGATGATCGGCTCGTCGGGCACGAAGTAGGGGTTGGCGATGGTGATCCGGCGCGTGGCCGCGTGAAAGAGGCCGGTGAAGAGGCGCTGGTTGTTCTCGCTCTCGAAGCCCGAGCCGCTCGGCACCACCTGGCAGAGCACACCGCCCGCCTCCACCGGCGTAAAGCCGCTCTCGGGGGCGGTCTGCCTGTCGAGCAGCACATTGGTCTCGGAGTACCAGTCAGTGCGGAAGGCCGCGTCGAGCTGGTACACGACCGGGCCTCGCACACAGGCCATCAGCTCCTGGTAGTAGAGGCCCTTCTTGAGGTTCTTCTTGACCAGGTAGGTCTTGTCGATCATATTCTGCGAGCCGGTGAAGCCGACCCGGCCGTCCACGATGACGATCTTGCGGTGGTTGCGCAGGTCGGGGCGGGACCACTGGCCGTCGAAGAGCTTGAAGGGCAGCATGAGGTGCCACTGGATGCCGCCCCTGGTCAGGCGCTCGAGCATCTCCTTGTAGCCCGGGTAGCTCATGCAGCCGAGGTGGTCCATGAGCAGGCGGACCGGCACGCCGCGCTGCACGGCCCGCTCCATCGCCGCGAAGAAGGGCTCGGTGGTCTTGTCGAGGGCCAGGATGAAGAACTCGACGTGGACGAAGCGCTCGGCCCGCTCGACATCCTCGGCCATGCGCGTGATCGAGCCGTCGTAGTCGGCCAGCAGCTCGACGCTGTTGCCGCTGAAGGCCGGGATGCCGCTGAGGTTCTGGTTGAGGCAGACGAAGGGCTGGTAGCGCGCCTCGACCTCAGGGCTGATCATGTGCTGAAGGGCGGGGTTCTTGCGCTCGCGCTTGACGACGTCGGCGATGGTCTCGGTGATGGTTCGCTGTCTGGCCCGGCGCGCCCTGGGGAGCTTAGGGCTGCCCAGAACCAGGAAGAGGATGAGGCCGAGCAGAGGCATGGCGAAGATCAGCAGCAGCCAGGCCGTGGCCTCGCCGGGCTTGCGGTTGGCCGGGATCGCGACCAGGGCGACGAGGAAGATCGCCCAGGAGAGCACGTAGAGCCAGATGCCTGGTATCAGCCATTCCATAGGTGCTCGCCTCCCTCTCTATAACACCAGCCGGTATACCCTGACTATAGCGTGGCGGCAGGCCCCTGGAACGATGCGCCGGGAGCGTTCGCGAGCGATCTTGTGGGATCAAGGGCGGTTGGTCCCTACGGATGGTCACCCGCAGCCCCACATGTCCATCTGGACAGGTCTACGCCCGTACGATGAGACGGCGGATGCTCGTCCGCTCTGCCGAGGAAGAAGGATCCTGGCGGAGCGTGCATGCTGCGTCTGTTGCGGGTAAAAGTAGTAAGGAGGAAGCTGGTATAGAGCAAACCCTGCTCAACGCTGACGGGAGGGAACGACCGATGATGATTACCCGTGGTCCGGTCGATGTGCTCGTTCTGGCTATCGGAGAGCCCCACTTTGATGGCAGCGTGCTCACGGAGCTTGAGCGGCAGGTCACATCAGGAACGATCCGCGTCCTCGACATCATGGTCCTTATGAAGGACCAGGACGGGCAGCGCCTGGCGCTCGACATCAAGGATCTCCAGCCAGATCAGGCGGCGAAGCTGGGCTTCAGTGCCAGCGAGACGCACGGGCTCTTCAACCGTGAGGATGCCGACACCTTGTACGAGGGGATGGTGAACGATTCCGCGATCGCTGCGCTGGCGCTCGAGCACACCTGGGCCGTGGCGCTGGTGAACGCGATCGCCGGCACCGGAGCCGAGGTGGCCCTGAACTTCCGTGTGCCGGCGCCAATTGTCGACGAGGCCTTCGCCTCACTCGCTGCTAGCGCGTAAAGGAGACCGCTATGCCAGGATTACTCCGAGGGATGGCCAGGACCGCCGCGGTGGTCGGCACGGCGACCGCCACGCGCAACGCGGTGAACCGCCGTCAGGCTGATAAGAACGTCGCGGCGTACTCCAACGCGGTGGACAAGGCCTACGCACAGCAGCCCCCGCAGCAGTCCGCCCCGCCCCCGCAGCAGTACGCCCCGCCCCCGCAGCAGTACGCCCCAGAAGAAGATGTGATCGCCCAGCTTGAGCGTCTCGGCGCGCTGAGAGCTCAGGGGCTCCTCTCCGACGAGGAGTTCGCCGCCGCCAAGCAGCGACTACTAGCAGGCTAACGAAGGGCACCCCAGGCAGGCGTGGTGGGTACTACCCACCGCGCCTGCTCGCTGCTGGAGTATAGCAATGGACGGGCATCCAGCAATCCG
>JAAXUL010001496.1 GCA_013336035.1 Chloroflexales bacterium | reverse complement strand
GCCGCGCGAGCAGCACCGACCCGCGCCTGCGGCCCCTCCGAGCCTCCCCGCTGTTCGCAACTCTTCATAGGTCACCAGCCGGTTGCAGGCTGATCAGCACGAAGCCCAGGTCGCGTACGCGGCTGATCAGGCCGTAGAGCGCGGCCTGGTCACGGATTGGGCCCGTCATCGCGGTCACGGGCCGCTGGTCGGCGCTGAAGGTATGGGTGAGGGTCCAGCCCGCGAAGGCTGTCGCCCAGCGTGGGTCCAGGTGACCCGCCAGATAGATGGTATAGCTGCTCATCACGCACTCCGTGGTGGAAAGGGGGAGGGTGCCGCGTTGCTCAGCACCATGCTGGCACCCAGGGGGATGGATCGTCACCATCCATCCCGGATGGAACCCAGCTCCGGCGTGGTACTATGGCCCACGACAGATCGACGCCGAGAGGCTCACCGTCCCGACACCCGTGCCCCCCGCCGTACGGTGAGGCCAGGATGATGGACCCGCACTCGCCGGCCCCAACGCTCCTGCGCACCAAGCTCGGCATCCCCGAGCCTGGCCCGGATCTGCTGGCCCGCCCCCGGCTGCTCCAGCGGCTCGACCAGGGGCGGCGTCGGCGCCTGACCCTGGTCTCCGCCCCGGCCGGCTCTGGCAAAACCTCGCTGGTGGCCAGCTGGGTGCGGCAGCTGGGGGCTGATGGTGATGCCCCATCCCCCTGCTGGCTCTCGCTCGACGAGGGCGACACGACCCTGGCCGGCTTCTGGGCCTATGTCGTCGCCGCGTTGCAGGTGGCCAACCCCCACCTCGGCGCGGTGCTGCGGGCGGCCTTTCTGGACCCGCAGCCGCCGCCGATCGCCACTGTCCTGGCCGCCCTGATCAACGATCTGGCCGCCCTCACCCGTCCTGTGCTGCTGGTCCTCGACGACTACCACCACGTCACGGCGCCCGAGGTCCACCGCGCCCTCGCGCTCTTCATCGAGCGCATGCCACCGACCCTCCGCCTCGTCATCGTCACCCGCGAGGACCCGCCCCTGCCGCTGGCCCGGCTGCGCGCCCGCGGCCAGCTCGCCGAGATCCGCGCCGCCGACCTGGGCTTCACCGTCGACGAGAGCACCGCGCTCTTGAATGAGACCCTGGGCCTGGATCTGCCGGAGGCCGCGGTCGCCACCCTCGCCGCGCGCACCGAGGGCTGGGCCGCCGGCCTGCGGCTGGCGAGCATCGCCCTCGAGCAGGAGCCGGATCGGCCGGGCTTCATCGCCGCCCTTAGCGCAAGCCACCGCTTCCTGACCGACTATCTCATGGACGAGGTGCTCGCCCGGCTCGATCCGGCGCTGCAGCGTTTCTTGCACCGCACGGCCATCCTGCAGCGCCTCTGCCCCGCGCTCTGCGACGCCGTCCTCGGAATAGAGCATAGTGAATTAAGAAGAGAGAAAGCAGGGATGGAGGCTGAGCAGGGCAGCGAGCCGTCCGGCAATGCTCAACGCTCTATGCTCAATGCTCAATTGGCGCTCCAGCGCCTGGAGCAGGCCAACCTCTTCCTGATCCCCCTCGACCACGAGCGCCACTGGTACCGCTATCACCACCTCTTCGCCGAGCTGCTACGCCTGCGGCTCCAGGCGGCAGAGCCGGAGCTGATCCCCGTCCTCACCCGGCGGGCGCTGGACTGGTGCGCCGCCCAGGGCCTGCAGCGCGACGCGCTCGGCTACGCGCTCGCCGTGGGTGACCACCCCCGCGCCGCAGCGCTGCTCGAGGCGCTGGCGCCGGAGGTGCTGAGCCACGAGGGGCCACGCGTGGTCCTCCACTGGCTCGTGGCGCTGCCCGAGTCGCTGGTGCGCCAGCGCCCGCTGCTCTGCGCCCACGCGGCCTGGGCCACCGCCTTTGCCGGGCAGTGGGGGCAGG
>JAAXUL010000689.1 GCA_013336035.1 Chloroflexales bacterium | reverse complement strand
CAAGGTCGGAATCGCACTCTATCGCGAGAACCCTGCCGAGCTTGTGATTACGGATATTATCATGCCCGAAAAGGAAGGACTTGAACTCACCATGGAACTCCGACGTGATTTCCCTGATGTGAAGATCATCGCGGTGTCCGGGGGCGGCCGAATCGCGGACGGAGCGTCCGGACTCCCCGATTGGCCAGGAGGTCCCGGGCCTCGGGGTAGCGCCATGGGTCTTCGGTGGCGGAGCTGGCGAGCGAGTAGCTGATCATGTCGACGCCGTCGACGATGGCCTGGTCGAGGGCTGCCAGGATAGCCGCGCCCGGGCAGCTCTCACCATTACCGACGATGCCGCAGACGTCATAGACGATCAGGTTGGCGTGGGGCGCCACGCCCGCGATTATGCCTGAGCCGCCCCCATCGACGGGGGCCCCGCCGACGAGGTTGCCGGCGGCGGTGCCGGCCACGTGGCTGCCGTGGCCCAGGTTGTCGCGGGGGCTGGGCCGGCCCTGGGGGTCGGGCACGCCGCTGGTCTCGGCAAAGGTGTAGGCGCCGATCAGCTTATCGTTGCACTGGAAGCCCGGGTCGTAGCGCCCGTCGCCGTCGTTGGGGTTGCACACGCCAAGGTAGCTGCCATCGGCGCGAGGGTTGCTGTGGTCGTAGCCATCGCCCGGGGCCGGGTCCTTGAATGAGGGGTGGGCGGGGTCAATGCCGCTGTCGAGCACACCGATCACGACGCCCTCGCCGCGGCTCGGGACGAGCTGGCCGCGCAGCTCGCCGCCGGGGGCGGCTGCCGTGGCGATGGTGATGAAGAGCCGCCGGGCGAAGAGGCTCGCCTCGGCGGCGGTGCTGAGGGGGGCGGTGGTACCGATGTAGCCGCCGTCCGTCGCGGGCGCGCCTACGGCGTCGCCGGCTAGGCTGTAGATGCTGGCGCCGACCTCGCCGGGGGCGCCCTCGCGGATGGCCGCAGAGGTGGGCGGGCCGCTCAGCCCCGCGTAGAAGATCTGGAGGGAGAGGGTCTTGCTGGCGGCGTCGTAGCGGGCCACGGCGCGACCTGTGGCCCCTGTGCCCGCCGGCGGCACGGCCTGCGCGCCGGTGAGCTCAGCGTAGAACAGGGCCGCGCGCAGCGTAGTGGCCTGGGCCGCGCCGATGAAGGCGGGGCTGGTGTCGGTCTGGGGCGTCTCGAACCACTCGCGCTGCACGTGGGCCACGCCAGGCGTAGCGGCGACCTGGGCGGCCTGCGCCGGGGTGAGGTTGAGCGCGAAGCCGTTGAGAGCGTGGCTATAGATATAGTCGGGCACGACGGGCGCGTCGATAGCGCCGGCGATCGCGGCGAGGCCCACGGCCTGCGACTCCTCGATGCGCCGGAGCGCGGCGGGCGCGGGCGCGCCCCCGAGCGTCGGCCCAGCCAGCTCGACGATGTAGCGTGCGGCCTGCGGGGCCTGGCGCCCGGACGCATCGGGGGCCGCGAGCGCAGCCCAGCCAAGGCCTAGCAGGAAGAGCAGGGTGAGCGGGGCGAGCGAGCGTCGCGACATAGGAGTTTGTTCTACGGCTCTGCCGGCGCTAGCCGCGCGAGCTGGGCGGCCTGAGGGGCTTCTGTATGCCCTAGAGCGGGCATGGTGCACCGGGACCATGTACTACATATCAGCCCGAGTTGTCAAATCTTGCCGCAGGCCACAGAGGCCGACGCTGGCGCAGCCTCGTATTGCGTCAGAGTGCCTTGACGCCGGATCGGGGCTCGGCTACAATCGGCTGCTGGTGAACCAGGTCGTCAATGGCGCCGACAGGCAGTCAAGGAGCAGCCCCATGACATCCCCCTCAGAGACCAGATACGGGATCGACTATATGCCCACCGCGGTGCCCGGCCCGAAGGCCCGTGCCCTGGTAGAGCGAGATGGGCGGGTTATGGCACCCATGGGGCGGGTCTACCCGCTTGTGGTTGACCACGCCAGCGGCTGCGAGGTGTGGGATGTCGACGGGCACCGCTATCTTGACATGAACGCGGGCATTGCTGTCCTGGCCGCGGGCCACAGCCACCCCCGTCTGGTCAAGGTCGCCCAGGAGCAGATTGCCCGCTTCACCCATATGGCCGGCACCGACTTCTATAACGAGCCGATGATCAGGGCCGCCGAGAAGCTTGTGACTCTGATGCCCGGGGGCGAGGGCTGGCAGGTCTTCTTCACCAATAGCGGCACCGAGGCGATCGAGGCGAGCATCAAGCTGGCCCGCTATGTGACCGGCCGCCAGAATGTGATCGGCTTCTACGGGGCCTTCCACGGCCGCTCGTACGGTAGCCTGTCGCTCACGGCCTCGAAGCCGCGCCAGCGCCGGGGCTTCTTCCCGCTGCTGCCCGGCACATTTCACAGCTACTACCCCAACTGCTACCGCTGCCCGATCAACCTGGCCCACCCTGCCTGCGGCATCGCCTGCCTCGATCTGATCGAGCACACCCTCTTCAACACAACCACGCCCGCCTCGGAGGTCGCCGCGATCATCGTCGAGCCGATTCAGGGCGAGGGCGGCTATGTCGTGCCGCCGCTCGGCGCCCTGCAGAAGCTGCGCGAGATCTGCGACCGCCACGGGATCCTGCTGATCTGCGACGAGGTGCAGAGTGGCGTGGGCCGCACCGGGCAGATGTGGGCCTTCGAGCACGAGGGGATGGTGCCCGACATCGTGGCCTCAGCCAAGGGCCTGGGCGGCGGCCTGCCGATCGGCGCGATGGTCGCCCGCACAGAGCTGGCCCGCCAGTGGGAGCCCGGCGCGCACGGCAACACCTATGGCGGCAATGCCCTGACCTGTGCCGTCACCCACGAGCTGCTCTGCATGGTCGAGGAGCAGCTGATGGCCAACGCCGCCATTGTTGGCCTGCACCTGCTGGGCCGCCTGCAGGATCTGCAGCCCCGCTTCGCGCAGATTGGCGCGGTGCGCGGCCGCGGCCTGATGATCGGCGTCGAGTTTATCGACCCGGCCACCGGCGCGCCCGACCACGATCTGGCCGAGGCCGTGATGGCCGAGTCGTTCCGCAAGGGCCTGCTCGTCCTCACCTGCGGCCCCTCCACCGTGCGCTTCTGCCCGCCGCTCACCCTGACCAGCGAGCAGGCCGATGAGGGGGTGGAGCGCCTCGCCCTGGCGATCGAGGAGTGTGTCGCGCCTTAATCTGCGCGCGAAGCCCTTTCTTTCGGGCGCCCGCCTACCCCTCTGGGCGGGCGCTCCGTGCTATAATCTCGCCTATGGTACACTCGGCCCTCTGGTGGGTCGGGGGCGGGTCAGGGGTCGCGGCGCTGCTCTACTGGCAAATTGTCCTCGCCGAGGGGGCCTATCTTGGGCCTCGCGCCGTGCGTCTGGTCTACCAGATCGGGGCCCGCCACTACGACCAGGTCCGCGCCTCTAGCCAGCCCGCCGCCGACGCCGCACTGCGCCCGCTGCTCCACGCTGCCCTGGCCGCGACAGCGCGCCCCAGCATTCTCGATATTGCTACGGGCACCGGGCGGGTGCCAATGCTACTCTGCGAAGACCCGGCCTTCGTCGGCCAAGTGGCCGCCCTGGATCTGACCCCGCTCATGCTGCGGGAGGCTCGGCGCAAGGCGCGGTCGCTTTGCCCCGCCTCCGAGGTGGGCTGGCACCTCGCAGAGGCCGGAAGCCTGCCATGGGCCAGCGCCGCGTTTGACCTCGTGACCTGTCTGGAGGCTCTGGAGTACTTCCCGCGACCCCGGCGGGCCCTGGCCGAGATGGCCCGCGTGCTTCGCCCCGGAGCCGCCCTCGTGCTGAGCAAGGTGCCCGACGGTTGGGCCCGCCTGCTCCCCGGGCGCGCCCTGACCCGTGCGGCCCTGAGCCGCGAGCTCGGGCGCCTGAGTTTTGTAGACATAACATTTTCCGCCTGGCAGCACGGCCACTACGAGCTTGTGGTCGCCCGCAGGCGGCTTGCATAGGCTAATGACGAACGAGGCCGCCGCAACCCCATCAGCCCAGCCGCTGCTCTTCGGGCGCTACCGCGTCAGCGAGCAGCTCGGCGAGACACGGCTAGCATCCGTGTACGCTGCCAGCGATGCGCGTCTGCAGCGCCGGGTGCTGCTGCATCTGCTCCGCAAGGACCTGGTCGGCCAGGAGCGGCCGCGGGCCCGCTTTGTGGCCGAGGTCGGCCAGATGGCCCGGCGCTCGCACCAGGCGCTGCTCGAGGTCTTTGACAGCGGCGAGGTGAGCGCCAGGCCTTTCATCGTCACCGAGCACTGCGCCGGCCGCCCGCTGCGCGAGCTTGGCCTGCTGACCGTCGAGCAGGCGATGCTGTATATGCGGCAGGTCGCGGGCGCCGTGGCGGCCTGCCAGTCTCAGCGCAGCCCCGAGGCCCCGGTGGGCCTCTACCACCCGCCGATCAGCAGCAGCAATGTGCTGCTGGTGGACGAGGGCCGGGTGAAGCTGGTGGATAGCTGGCTGGTGCCCGCCGCTGAGGTGACGGGCGACCTGGCCCACTATCGGGCCCCCGAGCTAAGCGAGGGGCGGGCGGCGACACCGGCGACGGCCGTCTACGCCCTAGGCCTGCTGCTCTACGAGCTGATCACCGGCGAGCGGCCCGTGTCCGGCGCCGACGCTCGCGCTACGGCCCTGGCGCACCTGACAGCCCATATCCCACCGCTGCGCCAGGCTCGCCCGGGCCTCTACATGCCCACTGCCGAGAGCCTGCTGGCCCGCGCGGTGGCCAGGGCGCCTGAGCGGCGCTTCCCCGACGCCCGCGCGTTCAGCGAGGCGCTCGTGAAGGCCCTCAACCGGGAGGTGTTCGACGAAGCCCTGGAGCAGTCCCGCGCCATCCTTCGCGCCGCGCGAGGCGTCCCCCCCGGCGGCGAGGACGACTTCTCCTATTTCTCCAGCGAGTCCCTCATCACG
>JAAXUL010000688.1 GCA_013336035.1 Chloroflexales bacterium | reverse complement strand
GCCGGTGGACGTGGGCGCCTGGCTGCACGGCCTTGCTGGGCCGTGGCGCGCCACGGCCACCGAGCACGGCATCGCCTTCCGGCTGGCGATACCGGACGATCTGCCGACCTTGTCGCTAGACCCGGAGTTGCTCGCTCGGGCCATCGGCAATCTGCTCAGCAACGCCGTTAAGTACACCCCTGCCGGCGGGACGGTCGCGCTCGAGGCGGGGTACGGCGAGGACGAGCTCTGGATCGCGGTGGCCGACGATGGCCCCGGCATCGACCCCCGCGATCATGAGCATATCTTTGAGCCGTTTGACCGGGGAGGCCGGCGCTTCCCCGAGGGGTTGGGGCTGGGTCTAAGCATCGCCCGTGATCTGGTGGCTGCGCACGGCGGGAGGCTCGCGCTCGACAGCGCGCAGGGCGCTGGAAGCCGGTTCACCATCTGGCTTCCCCTGGGGCCGATCTGACGCCGCGCGCTCCCAGCTACGGTTATCCAGAGCCGCTGACCTTGCCCTCGTCGCCCTTGACGAAGGCCCGGACGTCGTCGCGGAACTTGCCGTTCCACTGCATTCAGCTGCGCCCCCGGAAGCCGCGTCCGAGCTGGTAGGCGCCGGTGTCCCAGGCCTCGGCGATCAGCCGCGCGTCGCCCCCCGCGCCAGGCTGATCTCGGTGATCACCGTCGCATCGTCGGTGCGCACCGAGCGGTCGGGGTTGGCGTTCGTAGCGCTTCGTCCCCCTCGGACTACGCGCCCCCACCCTCACCGATCTGCGCCTTCAGGGTCGGGGAGAGGCCCTTGCTCAGCAGTCCCAGCCGCACATCCTCCACGGCGCCCGGCGCTGCCGCCTCTGCGGTAGCATCGCTCGGCCCGGCCCCCGGCGCCCTCGCCAGGGCCCGCTCGAACTGGTGGTAGAGGTGCGGGTCGGTCGCGAGCTGGAAGGCCAGCTCCTGGCCGACCTCCCGCAAGCGCAGCCAGAGGTTCGCCTGGGGGCTGCGGAGCACCGCCGCCAGGGTCGCCGTGAGGGACGCCCCTGGCAAGGCGCCTTCGCGGGCCGCGACCGCGGCCAGGTGCTGCTCAAAGAGATGGGCGAAGGTCTCGCTTCCGCCGCCGTCGAGGGCGGCGGAGCTCTGCTGCGCCGCCAGCGGTGCGACACTTGCGCTCTCGCCTACGCGTGGCAGCGGCGCGGCCAACAGCGCCTCGGCGTCCACCAGACCTGTGCCAAAGTCGCCCGGAGTCCAGCTCGGGTCATCAATCGCCACGCAGGTGTCGCAGAGGATCTGCTGGAAGACCAGCGGCAGCCGGGCCGCGCCGAAGCGCTGCACGAGCCCATCGCGCCCGTGGTGTGCGAGCCAGAGGGCGGCCAGGCCTGCCGTCGTGGCTACGGCGAACGAGGTCCCAGAGCTGCGCGCCGCCGGGGCTCCGGGCGGCGTCACATGGGCACACCACACCGACTCCCCGGGCGCCGTGACGTCCACGGCGCCGCCACGCGAGGAGCCGCGCCAGGTCTGGTTGAGCGCGTTGCTAGCCGCCACGGCGATGACCTCACTATAGGCCGCCGGCCACGTGACGAAGCGCACACAGTTGCCGGCCGCCGCCAGGACGATGACCCCGCGGCGCTGGGCGTAGCCGATGGCGTCGTGCAGGCGCCCGTTGAAGATGCCCCCCAGGCTGATGGAGATCACGTGGGCGCCCCGGTCGGCCGCGTACTCGATCGCGTGGGCCAGGGCGAACGTGCTCATCAGCAGCACCACCGAGCGTGTGACACGCAGGGGCATAACCTGCGCGCCCGGGGCGACCCCGCTGACGTACCGCTGCTCCCCTGCGTTAGGGCTGTGGCGGGGGCTGACAATCACGCTGGCGGTGCCCGTCCCGTGGCCCGGGAACAGCAGAGGCCCCTCCGCAAGCTCATCGAGGGCGTTCGGGTCATCGCTCACGAAGTCGTAGCCGAGCGCAACCTGAAGGTTGTCGCGGATCTCAGGGTGCAGACGGTAGCCGGTGTCGGGGTGGCCGATGATAATCCCGGTGCCAGGCGGCGGACCGTCGGGCGGGAAGAAGCGCTGCCACGCCTGTGGTACGCTCGCCGCGTTCAGGCTCCACTCTGGGTCCGCGCTCGCAGCGAGGGGGGTGCTCTCGAAGCACAGGGAACCCACGGCGGCCTCTGCCTGCCCCGTAGCTCGCTCCCGCTGGCCTCCCGGCCCGCCCCAGTCGTCGCGATTCATCAGCGAGACGGCGAAGACCGGCTCGGCGTACAGCACCTCCGGGCCGGATCGCAGTTCGTACGTTGCCTGCCAAGCCTGGCCTGCGTCGAGGGGCGACCTGCGCCGGCGGACCTCAAAGCTGCCCGGTGTATCCCCGTAGAGGGTGACGCGCCAGCCGGGGCCGAGGCGCTCTCTGACGATCTGCCGCGCCGCCCGCAGCTGGCTGCGACCGGGGAGCTGGAGCACGAAGCCCTCGTGCATGGGTGGCGGGTACGGCGCATCGTTCAGATGGTGCGTGCTCATAGGTATTGACCCCTCCGCGGCCTGATGGACGATGGCCTTCCTCTCCCAGTCCACTGGGTGCTGCGGTAGTAAGCGCCTGCATCTGCACCTGTAGTCGTACCGGTATCACAGCATACCACGCCGATGAGCGCCGGCATGGCCTCAGGCCTGAAAAAGAAGGCCGCGGTCAGGGCCCGGTCGCGCTCGTCGCCGTCGGCGAGGCGGACGACGAGGTCGGGGTGCATGGCGAAGCCGTCGAAGGCCAGGGTGAAGCGCTGGAAGGGGCGCAGGTCGGCGGCGCCGAGCAGGCTGGGGTGGGCGTCAGCGAACAGGTCGACCTCTACGATGCCGGTGAGCGACGACGGCGCGATCTACGACACGGCAGCCGCCCATTGGTAGACCAGGCGCCAGGGGGCAGATGACTCGTGCCAATGCTCGCTCCTGGCGCCCTTGCGGTGCCCATCGAATTTGTGTATACTATTTGCATAGGATTTGCACAGGTAACAGCCTCCTTTGAGGAGCGCGACCTGACTGGCGCGACCTGTGGCAACCGCAGACTGTACACACGAGGTGGATACCGTGAGCATATATGATCTGAGCGCGAACCTCCTTGACGGCACGCCCCAATCGTTCGCCGACTACCAGGGCAAGGTGCTGCTGATCGTCAACGTCGCGAGCCACTGCGGCTTCACGCCGCAGTACACCGGGCTTGAGGCCCTTTACCGGCGCCACCAGGACGAGGGCCTGGTAGTGCTGGGCTTCCCCTGCAACCAGTTCGGCGCGCAGGAGCCCGGCAGCGCAGCGGAGATCCAGGAGTTCTGCTCGCTGAGCTACGGGGTGAGCTTCCCGATCTTCGCCAAGATCGACGTGAATGGCCCCCAGACCCACCCGCTCTACGCCTACCTCAAGGCGCAGCAGCCGGGACTCCTGGGCAGCCAGGCGATCAAGTGGAACTTCACCAAGTTTCTGGTCGATGGGGACGGGGTGGTGCGCCGGCGCTACGCCCCGGCCGATGCCCCCGAGCAGATCGAGCGCGACATCGTCGGGCTGCTGCGCACCGCGCCCACGGCCGCAGAGCGCTGACACAATCAGTCCAAAGGCTGAGACCGCCCCGACCGAGCCGCGTGCCAATGCTCCTCCTCATCTCGAGGCCGGTGCGGCGGTGGTCGGGCAGACGATCAACATACGGCCTGGCGCGGGCGAGGGACGTCTCGTCGACCCAGATGAGGTGCTTGGTCTGGTCAGTCAGCTTGAGGTACTGCGCCTCAGTCCAGAGGCCCTGGAGCGGGAGGAGGTCAACCTCCAGCCCGTCGGCCTCGCGGGTGATCTTGAGGGTTTCGGCGCTCGTCTGCATAGCCATAGGCGCCTCTCATAGAGCAGCTTGTCGTGGGCACAGTATACCTTCTACAGTCCCGCCCTGGGGAGCGGGCGCGGGCCCTTGATTCTACCCCCGACCTGGGGTATACTTATAAAACGCATGTTCGTGTCTTTGCGCCCACTACCCCTGTCGGCTGATCACGATGCTCCCCACACTAACGTTTACCTTGCCCCTCCCCCCTAGCTTTAACCAGCAGTACTTCACCACCAGGGGCCATCATGTGCTGACGCCCTGGGCCCGGCAGTATCGCGATGCGGTGGCCTACCGGCTGCTCGACCTGCATTGGGATGATCTGCTCAGCGACGCCTTCCTCGCCGCCACGCAGCGCGGCTACCTCTCCCTCTTTCTGCGCTACTATTTCACCTCCCCGCTCCGGCGCGACCTCGACTCGGGGCTCAAGATCCTGCAGGACGCCGTTGTGACGAAGGGCCTGGGGATCGACGACTCGCGTGTTGTTGACGTGCGCCTCCTCAAGCAGATTGACCCGCTCCACCCCCGCGTGGAGGTCGCGATCGACGTGATCGACGCCTGGGACTGGGACGGAGCTGGCTGCGAGGAGGGTATGCCCATCGCCCTGACGCTCCCCATACCCCCCAGCGTGAACGACCAGTACGTGATCGTCAAGGGCAGGCGGCACCGCAGCGCGGAGCTCCGACGCTTCCGCAGAGCCGTGCAGGCGCTGGTAGAGGAGGAGCGGCTCGGCGAGCGGCTGCCCGCCACGCTGCGCGCGGCGCGCAACCCGAGCTACCTGGCCGTCTACGCCGATTTCTTCTTCGGTGCCCGCCACACCCGCGACGTCGACAGCGGGCTCAAAGCCTTGCTCGACGCGCTGTGCGAACCGCTGCAGATCAACGACAACCGCGTGGTCGACATTCACCTCACCAAGCGCGCCACGCCGCACCAGCCGTACACCCTGGTCCAGATCGAGCCAATCGCGGAGTGGGCGTTCGACGCGCAGCACCCGGTCCTCGCGTCGCCACCAGCGGAGGCGCCCCCGCTCGTGGAGTCGGGGAACGGGCGCCCCAG
>JAAXUL010000096.1 GCA_013336035.1 Chloroflexales bacterium | reverse complement strand
CAGCCCTCAGTGTGGGCGGTGAGCGCCTCGGCCTGCGGCGGGCTGAGCGAGCGCCCCGTTAGGTGCCCGATCAGGGCCGCGGCCTCGGCGGCCGAGAAGCGCAGGTCGGCGCCGCGCAGCTCGACGAGCTGGCCGCGGGCGCGCAGGCGGGCCAGGGGCAGCGGCGGGTCCTCGCGGCTGGTGACAAGCAGCCGCAGCGCCGGCGGCTGGTGGCCCAGCAGCCAGCTCAGGGCCGCGTCGACCGCCGGGGCATCGAGGGCGTGGTAGTCCTCCAGCACCAGGATCAGGGGCTCGCCGCGCGCGCTGAGCAGGTTGACGAGCGTCGCCATGGTGGCCTGGAGGTCGAGCGGGCTACTGCGCAGCATCGGCTCGAGGGCGGGCGCGAGCGTGGGGGCCGCCCGCGCAATGGCCGCCAGCAGGTAGTGGGCAAAGCGCGTCGGCTCGCCGTCGTCAGGCTCCAGGCTCAGCCAGGCCACCGCTGCCCCATACTCGTCGAGGGCCTGCAGCGCCAGGGCGGTCTTGCCGAAGCCGGCGGGGGCGCAGAGCAGCGTGAGCGGGCCGGTGAGCCCAGCGTGGAGCCGGGCGGCCAGCTGCGGGCGAACGATGGCCGGGCGGTGCGCCCACGGGGGCTGCAGCTTCGTCACGGTGAGTGGCGCGATCATGCGAGCACCTCCCTGGACACGTGGGGCCTGGGAAGGAGAGTCCCGAGGCCTCGGTGAGCAGGCCGATGGCACGAGCGAGCGTGACCGCCTGGGTTCGGTTGGCGGCGGCGGGCGTCATAACCTGGCTCGCCGCTCTGGCGGTGATGAATGATGGCCGTAGTGTACTGGCCATCGTTCTTACCTGGGTTGCATTCCGACAACCAGGGTTGACGACCAGATCGCGCACGCCCGCCCCCTGCTCATACCGCAACGCCCCCCTCAGCGGAACAGGCTGAGGATCAGCAGAGCTGCGGCCACAACCAGCGAGAGCGCAAACGACCACAGGGTGTGCAGGTCAAGCTGGGCCGCGACGGGTGTGGGCGTGGGGTAGCGCCGTCCAAGGCTGCGGAGCAGGAAGAACATCGGCACCAGCACCACGGCAGTGATCGCACCCCACACCAGCACGCCGCTCCAGAGCATGGCGAGCAACTCGCTCGCGGGCGGCGCCCCTTGCGCTGCCTCCGCCACCTCGCCGGACACAGCCAGGCTGAGCAGCAGCAGCAGGGCGCTGAGCAGATTGGTGCCCAGGTGGACGAGGACACCCGCCCAGAGCGAGCGCGTCCGATACACCACCCAGCCGGCGATCAGCCCGACGAAGAACGCGCCGAGCATCTGCTCGACGCTCAGGTGCACGAGCGCGAAGAGCAGTGCGACCAGCCAGATCGCGTGGGCGCCCACCCGCAGCTCGTAGGCGTGCAGGAGCACACCGCGAAACAGGAGCTCCTCGCACAGCGGCGCCACGGCCACCACCATGACCAGGAACGCCCAGGGCGTGTCGCTACTACCGGCCGCAACCGCCGCCTGGCTCGGGCCCGGGAGTTGGAGGCTGGCCAGGAGCGCGGTCGTCAGGCTACTACAGAAGGCGAATCCGGCCCAGCTCAGCAGGCCAACCAGGAAGCAGCGCGCGGCGCTCCCCAGGCTGAGCGGGTTCAGCTTGAGGGCCGCCCGCGGCGGCTGGCGCGTGAGCCAGAGGAAGGCCAGGGCCGGCAGCAGGAAGAAGCCCAGCTGCGCGAGGATCCCGGCCAGGCCGCGATCCAGCCAGGCGGGCGGAGCCCCCTGGCTGGCCCCCGCCAGCGCCCAAGAGCTGATGACGATCGCGAGATAGAGCAGGTTTGCCGCGTGCAGCAGCCAGATCTGCGCAGGGCCGCTACGACCGCGCGGTAGCGCCGCGAGTGTGCGCATGGGTCGCTCCTCTCTGCTGGAGCCTCCTAATAGAGGCATCGCTGCCGTATCTGGTTCCAAGACCACCTGGGCATGATCCCGTTGGGTGAGGGACAGCCTCACCCAACGGCTTGCGGAGCGCGCACGCCGCGCTAGGCGGCGGGAGGCTGGCGCACGGCGCGGGTGGGCTCGTAGAGCGCGCACCAGCCCGCGAAGCCGAAGAAGCCAAAGGCTGGGGAGAGCGGCAGCAGCCAGGGGGACAGTACGAGTACGGCGAACGCCGGCAGTAGGAAGGGCGTGGACTGGGGCGTGGGGCCATACGCGGGATCGAGGAAGCGGCGGAAGAAGCGGAAGAAGGCCAGGTAGCTCAGGAAGCTTAGGAAGCTCAGGGCGAACAGATCGGGGCGCACGAGGCCCGCCAGGCCGACCAGCCCGAGGAGCCCGAGCAGGCTGGCAGCGCGCGGGGCGCGATCCAGAAGCCACAGCAGCTGCGGTCGTGACATAGGGGTGCCTCCTTACCTGTGGTGCTGAGCCGTGGGGCGGCGTGCGCCACGGCTCTGGTTGTCGCTCGGAGGGCGCGGCGACGGTCGTGTCGTCGTCGTCGGGGGCTGTCTGGCGCTGACCGTTGCGCCCTGCCCCGTGGCCTGATGGTACACCTCGTATCGCGAAATGATGTACGGCATCGGACGCGACAACACATCCGCTTTTCGGAGTATGCACCAGCAGGCGTTGGACTGATACCAACCTCGTTGGAATACATGTGGAATGTCGCGAAGGGGCCTGCGGCACCTCCGCGCCTTCCCGCTTGCCTACGACAGCGGCGTGAGCGCGTCGAGGGCCGGGATGAACAGCTGGTCGTAGAGCGCCTGGTGGTTAGGCGGCCAGCTGTTCAGCATCACCACATAGGTCGTGTCGCCCGCCTCGGCCAGCGCGAGATCGACGCAGCTCCTCCAGATCGGCGGCGCTCTCCAGGCTGTTGTAGGCGGCAAGGTTGACGCCGGCCTGCACCAGGCGGTCATGGCAGGCCACCAGCGCCGCGTTGCGCCGCGTGATGAAATCGGCGGCGCTCAGGTTCTGCTCGAGCGCGTCGAAGCCGACAGTGGCGGCCTCGGGGCAGGTGAGCGCCGGCTCGGAGTAGCCGGCGCCGCGCTGGTCGTAGATGATCAGGTCACGGTTGCTCAGGAGCTGGCCGAACGGGCCGCTCAACAGGTTCGTGACGTTCTTGAGGGCACTGCCGCCCGGCCCGCCCTCGAGGTAGACCAGCGGGTCGGGGGCGGGCGTGGCGCTCGTGCTCTTGACGACCGCAACCGCGATGCGGATGCGCTTGCCGTCCGGCTTGCCGTGCAGCTCGGGCACGCTCAGGTAGCCGCACGCGACGGTGGGGCCGCTCGGCGGGGTGAACGGGCAGTCGGCGCGCGCGTAGGTCGTGCCCGTTCCGGCGGGGCCGGCGGTGGCCGTGGTGTCGGCGGGCAGCCCCGTGGTTGGGGGGTGGTCGTGGCTGGCGCGCCCGCCGGTGTGGCCGGCGCGGCGCTGGGCGGCGGGGCCGACGGGGTCGCAACTTGCGCTGATGGGCCGGCGCAGGCGCCGAGCAAGAGAGCGACGATGAGAGCCAGGGACAGGCGCCGAGGCATACCGTCTCCTTTCATTAGATCCTGGCCGAAGCGCGCACGGATGGCCGCCAGGGCGGCCTGGACTTTCGCCTGCCGCGCCTGTTCCTCGGGCGTCGGCGTGTCCCACAGACTGAGCTGCCGCGGTGGTGCGCCTAATCCACTCACGCCCACGCCGATGAGCCGCACCGGCTGCCCCTCCGGCCAGACCTGCTGGAAGAGCCGTAGGGCCGCCTCGACGATCACGTCCACCTCGTCCGTGGGCCGGGGCAACGTGAGCTGGCGGGTGGGCGTCGTGAAGTCCGGCCAGCGGATCTTGAGCTTGACCGCCGTGCCCAGCACCCCCTTGCGCTGGAGCTTGGCCGCCACCTCCGCCGCCTGGCCACGGAGCGTCTGCTCCAGGTGCACCCGGTCGCGGACATCGTGGGCCAAGGTCGTCTCCTGGGAGATCGACTTGGCGGCTCGCTCGGTGACAATCGGCCGGTCATCTACGCCACGGGCGCGACGGGCCAGATCCTCGCCGTGCTGCCCGAAGCGGCGGGCCAGATCGTCCGGCGGCCAGGCCGCGAGATCGCCGATGGTGCGAATGCCCATCGCCGCAAGCTTCTCGGCGGTCTTCGGGCCAACGCCCCAGAGAGCCGACGCGGGGAGCGGAGCGAAGAAGGCCGCCTCCTCGCCGGGCGGCACGACACAGATCGCGCTCGGGATGGCCCCGCTGCGGGCCATGCCCTTGCCGACATCGGTGGCGATCTTGGCGACCAGCTTGTTGGTTGCCACGCCCAGCGAGCAGGAGAGCGCAAGCTCGGTCCGGATCGTGGCCTGGAGGCGCGCCGCGATCGTATCCCCCGGCTCACCGAGGTCCGAGACGTCGAGGAAGGCCTCATCGATCGAGATCTGTTCGACCAGCGGGGTCAACGCATGCAGCCGCTCCATCACCTGCTGCGAGGCAGCGCGATAGGCGGGAAAGTTGGGCCGCACCACGGTCAGCTCAGGACAGAGGCGCACGGCGTGGGCCATGGGCATGGCGGAGCGCACCCCGAAGGCGCGGGCCGCATAGGACGCCGAGGCGACCACGCCGCGCCCCTCCGGTCGCCCACCAACGGCGAAGGGCCGGCCCTTCAGCGCCGGGTCGCGCTGCTCCTCGACCGCACAGAAGAACTGGTCGAGGACCATGAGGACCATGTGGATGGATGATGGTTCGCATTGACGCTCGCGTCCCAGAGCTCATCCCGTGCGTTCCTTGCCCTGGCGCTCAGGCCTGCGCCAGGTGGCGCTCGTCGAAGGCGTCCTGGAGCCGCAGCGCGCCCCGGATGGCCTGGCTGGCCACCATGCGCAGCGGCTCGGGCGGCCAGGGGAGCATGCGCCGGTTGACGAACCAGACGTCGGTCAGGTCGGTGCTGCGCTCCAGGGCCAGGTCGGCCAGGGTGCGCCCGTTGAGGTGGGTCATCGAGACGCCGTGGCCCACGCAGCCCAGGCTGAAGAGCGCGCGCCGGTCGCCGAGCTGCCCGATGGCCGGGGCCAGATCCACCGGCACCGAGACCGGCCCGCCCCAGCGGTGGGTGAAGCGCACGCCCCGCAGGCCGGGGAACAGCCAGGTCACGGCTCGCTCCAGATCGGCGAAGGTGCGGCTGTTGTGGTCGCGGGCCATGTCCGCCCCGTAGGCCAGGCTCACATCACTGCCGCCAATCGCCAGCCGGTTGTCGGCGGTCAGGCGCAGGTAGTGCACCAGGTTGCGCGCATCCTCGACGCCCTGGCGTCCGCGCCAGCCGATCGTATCCAGCTGGGCCTGCGTGAGGGGTTCGGTGATCACCATGTGGGTGAAGGCCGGCACCTGGCGCGCCCGCAGCTGGGGGATGAGGTGCGAGTAGGCGTTGGTGGCAAAGACCAGCTTCTTGGCGCTCACCGTGCCGCCGGGGGTGCGCAGCGTGAAGCGTGGGCCGCGGCTAATCTCCAGCACCGGGGTCTGCTCAAAGATCTGGGCGCCCTGGGCCAGGGCGAGGCGCCTGAGCTCGCGGGCCTGTTTCGCCGGGTTGAGCAGCCCGCAGCGCGGCTCCCACCAGCCGCCGAGGAAGCGCGGCGAGTCGACCTCGGCGCGGATGGCGCTCGCCTCGATCCACTCGATATCACGCACCCCAAGTGAGGTGAGGATCTCGAGGTCGTGCTGGATGCGGCGGGCGTAGGCGGGAGTGGTGGCGGCGCGCAGAAAGCCGGGGTGCTCGTAGTCGGACTGGAGGCCGTGCTGCTGGACCAGGGCCTGGACGTGGTCGACGGCGCGCTCCATGTAGCGGTAGGCCTCGAGCGTGCGCTGGTGACCGAAGAGGGCCTTGGTCACGGCGGGCTCGAGGCCGAAGAGGGTCATCGAGAAGCCGCCGTTGCGCCCGCTGGCCCCGAAGCCGACCACCTCGGCCTCGAGGACGGCCACCCGCAGGCCGGGCGCGTCGGCGCGGAGGTGGTAGGCCGTCGAGAGGCCGGTGAAGCCCCCGCCAATGATCGCCACCTCGACGTGCAGGTCGCCCTGGAGGGGCGGCGACGGGACGTAGGGGTCGGCGGTGGCGAGCCAGAACGAGGTGTGCGAGTAGTCGCGCATGGGGGCCTCCTCGGGAGCACAGAGCGGCACCGGCACCAGGCGACGGATGTAGGGCAATCGTAGCACGCCCTCCGTGGCGGTTCAAGACCAGGACACGGGCATGGTTCGGGGACGCGAAAGCCAGCACCCTTGACGCCCGCAGGTGCCGCCCAAGCGCCTGGGCGAGGAGTCACCCACGCCGGTAACACCGTCGTCCTATACTATCCTTTGCCGACCACCCGGCTGGCCCGTGTACCTTGCGCCGCGAACCGAGACCGCGACCCGCGACCGCCTACAAGCTAGTGGGTGCTCGCCCGTCGCCCTCTTGCTTCAGCGCACGAGGCGCACGCGCCCGCGTTGTGGAAGGTGACGTCGGCCAGCCGGGAAGCTGGCGACGGAGCACCCTGACAACCAGGCGCAACGCCAGGCGGCGCCCCCGCCCTGGCCTCCCGTCTTGTCAATGCGTGGCCCCTTCCGGCCACGTCTCGCTCGCCCAACGGACCGCTTGCTGATCGGACTCGGCGTCCGGCCGGCTCATCAGCCCCACGCTCGCCCGTGATTGCTGCTCGCGCCCCATGCGCCACCAGCCGTCCCGGGTCTTTTTGTGTTCCTCTTTGTCCGCCATCAGGCGACCCGCAGCAGCAGCCGCCTACGTGCGGCCACAAAGGAGACTTCTTGCCCACCCACCAACAGGGCGCCCGCGACCCGCGCGGCCACAGGCCCACCGACACCCCGCTGGGCGTTGAGCCGCCCACATTGCTCGCCGCCAACCGGTGCCGCACCAGTGACTGGCGCACCCTGTTCGCCGGCGTCTCGCTGCACCATCAGGTGTTGCTCCGCTCAACGCTGATACGCGCCACGAGGGGCACCTCGCCACCCAACCATCCAACTCGTCACCGCTAGCCTCGGCCCCACCGGCCACGCCTCACCATCCTCCGCTCCCGGTTTCTGCACGCACTCGTGCAGCCGCCGGAAGGTGGCTGCGCCAATGGCACCCACCCAGGAGGCTCCTCATGCAGCTCGCATCGCTCTATGGCCAGGGCGGCGGTCGCATCCCGCTCGCCGACGGCTCCAGCATCACCCTCTCGCGCGCCGACCTGACGAAGTGCATCGGGGCGATGTCCCTCGCGGACTGCCGCACCATGCACCAGGCCGCCTGCACTGGCGACGCCGAGACCGCCCAGCGCCTCCTGCGCGAGGCGGCCCAGCGCTACCAGGCGAGCGCCGCGGCGCCCGCCGCCGCGCCCGCCCCGCTTCCCATCACCCGCGCCCGCATCCGCCTGCGCTAATCCCCATCCATCCCCGGAAGAGTATTCACACCCGTCGGGTCGCTGCATCGCGCTTGTCCTCGCCGTCATGCTCACCGTCATCCTCCCGGCCGTCACCAGCCTGAGCAATACGCTTCAGGCAGGTATGGCGAGGCTTTGAACCTTGTCGCCCGTTCGGCTTGCCAGTGCGCCTGCTGAGGGCTCGTGCAAGCCTGGCGAGCGAATATACGACCGCACGCCCGTGCTATACTTGGGTGAGACGCCGGCCTTAGATTCTGATCCAACGCCGTAACGGCAATTGCGCGTGACAGGCCCACCAACTGCCGAGATCACGCGGGCAACCTTCCACAGCTTGTGGAAGGTTGCCCGCTCGATAGACGCGGATGAACCCCCCGTGTGCGAGCGGGGGAGAAGGACGCGACCATGAGTGACGATACCGCCGCCCTGGTACCCTCTGAGGTAAAAACCGTGGATTTCTACGGCGACACGATCGCCGGCGCCCTGGTTCGCGCCGAAGGCGTGGATCGGATCTACGTGCCCGCAAAGCCCATTTGCGACTACCTCGGCGTTGACTGGTCGGCCCAACGGCAGCGCATCCTCCGTGACCCGGTGCTCGCCGAAGGCATGGTTGTTATACCCATGCCTTCCGCGCGCGGCCCGCAGCCCACGGCTTGCCTGCCCCTGGATCTCATCCCCGGTTTTCTCTTCGGTATCTCGACGGGCCGGGTGACCAAGCCCGAGGTTCAGGAGAAGCTGAACCGCTACCGCCGCGAGTGCTTCCGCATCCTCTGGGAGGCCTTCCGGCCGGATATCATCACGGCTGAGGATTGGGCTCCTGCTCCAGGTGTGAGTGGGGCCCAGCTCGCCTACGAGATTGCCACCGCTGTGCAGCACCTTGCCCGCCAGCAGCTCGAACTCGAGCAGCGCCTCAACGCCGCCGGACGGTGGGCGAAGGGGATAGAAGAACGGGTCGAGGTGCTGGAGCTCTCCATCGGGCCGCGCTCGCCGATCGACGACGAGCAGGCTGCGGCACTCGCAGCAGCCGTACGCGCCGTCGGCCATGCGCTTGAGCAGCGCGGCGTCGGTGACTACCGCGGCGTCTACGGTCAACTCTACGCGCGGTTTGGCATCACCTCGTACAAGAACCTCCAGCGCGAGAAGTACGAGCAGGCCCTGGCCTGGCTCCAGGAGTGGCACCGCGAGATCACCGAGGAGGCGACCCGCACAGAGTCGACCGACCCGAGCTGATTAGCTCCCGGCTGATGATCGTCTTCCAACCACCATCCTGCCTTCCGCTGTTCGCACCGCTCCGGTGCCTCCAGCGCTGAAGTCCCTGTTCGCCCGCGTCCGTTTGCCAGCGTCGATTGGCGCTGGCCTCCCAACGCGGGCATTGCGCGGTAGCTCCCTCGCACGAGCCAGTCGTCTTCGACCACTGGCCCGTGATGGCCAGTGGTCACTCATGTATTCAAGGAGTGCCCCATGGTCACCGAATGGACCGACGAGCAGATCGCCGCCGCCCTTGAGGCGCTGCGGCAGCCCTTCCCCCTGGAGGTCGTGCAGCTGAAGGTCGGTGCGACCTACGAGCAGGACGGCACGAGCTACGGCCTCGCCCTGGCCTACGCCGACTGGTGGACCGGCTACCTGCCGGCCCTCCAGCGCGTGCTCGGGCCGAGGGCGTGGCACAGCGCGTCTGCGCCGAGGCCCTCGGCCTGGGCCTGTACTTCTACCACGCCCCTAAGCTCTGGGGCGTGATCACCCACAAGGGCAAGGGCGCCACCTTCGCCGCCGGCGAGGAGGAGCGCCTGAAGCTGGAGCTGTACGGCCGGATGGAGCTCCTGCGGGAGCCGGCGGGCGACCGGGAGCCGGCGCGCGCCGACACGCAGCCACGACCCCTGAGCCACAGCCACGTCGCCCCGGAGCCCGAGCGCCTCCACCGCGCCCGCGCGGCGCTGGCCGAGGGCGAGCGCCGGGCCGGTATCCCACAGTCCGCCGAGACCGGCACGTCCGCCAGCGACAAGCAGGTCGGCGCGATCCTGTCGCTCCTGCGCGCCTGCCGCGAGGCGGGCACCCAGCCGGCGACGCTCAACCGCATCGGCAACACCGTCGGGCTCTCGGGCCTGTCGGGGGTTCAGCAGGCGTCTGACCTGGCCGCGCTGCCCAAGGCCAACGCCAGCCAGCTCATCGCGAGCCTGCAGCAGATCGCCCCCCAGCGCCAGGCGCGGGCCTCGTAGCCTCCGCCGCTCCCGCTCCTCCCCTTCCTCCTCGACCGGGCCGATCGGCGATCGCCCCGGCGGGCGGTCACGATCGGCCCCTCACGAAAGAGGCCATCCGTGGTCGCCGACCCCACCCACACCCCCGCTTCTGAGCCGGAGACGGCGCCGGCGGAGATCCCGCTGAGCGACCCGCTCCAGGTCTTCGGCGCACTCGGGGGACCAAACCCCACCACGCCCATCACCGTGGACTACCTCGATCAGGCCTACGCGCGCTTCCTGGAGGCGTATCCCGACGAGGCCGGCAACGACCGCATCCGTGACGCCGCCCGGCGCGCCCACGAGCTGACGACCGACCGCGCCCGCTGGTCCATCCAGGAGGACGGCACCGTGCCGCTGATTGGCTCCGCCGGCGACACCTACCGCGTCTCCGACGACCTCTGCACCGGCCCGCCCTGGTACAACCGGCGCGCGCGCCAGACCACGGCGATCTGCAAGGGCAGCATCCGGGCCGGCAGCAGCTGTGCTACCACACGATCGCCCGCCAGCTGCTGCGCCTGGCCCAGGCACTCTACGCGAGCGAGCAGAGCGAGGGCGAGGCCGAGCCGCGAGTCGAGACGACGATCGCCGGCGACGCCCTACTGGCCATGTTCGGCTTCTTCAAGATCGTCAGCCAGGACTCAGGCGATCTGCTCTTCCAGCTCGGCGAGAGCCAGCTCGTGCTGATGGACGGCGCCCACTTCGTGAGCGTCCCCGCCGAAACCGCTGGGCAGACCAGCCTCCTCATCCCGCCGGCGAGCTTCGCGTCGCTCTGGCCGGAGATCCGCCAGCACGCCAAGGGCGCCGCGCGGGTGCAGATCCGCGTCGGCGCCGACCAGATCGAGTTTCGCGGCGGGCCGCTGCAAATCAGCGCCCCGGTCGCCCGCGCCTAACCCCGTCCTCGCCCGCGCTCTCCCCAATGCAGCGCGGGCTCCCAGCACCTGAACATCCAGAGGAGGTCCTTGCCGTGGACACCATCTTCTCAGCCCTCGACGCGGGGCCACACCTCCGAGCGCTCGTGGCGCGCTGGAAGCGGACGAACGACCGCTTCAATGCGAGCTACGGCGACCGGACGGCCCGCGAAACCGTCGAGCAGCTTGTCGACGACCCGGAACTCAACCAGCACCTGCCGACCCTCGGCTACTACGAGTACGTCGCCGAGCGGAGCTACGGCTTGGGCAGCGCTGTCATCCCCGCGCGCCGCCGCTGGCTCCCCGACCACGGCGCCAACCACGCCTTCCGCGAGCTTGCGGAGCAGCTCGGCGCGCAGATCGTCCACACCGCCCAGCCGGACGGCACCGTCGCCCAGACCCTGAGCGCCACCACCGCTGCGCAGATCTGGAGCACCTTCGCCGCCAGCCAGCCGCGGCGGCACGGCACCCTCACCAAGCCGCGCGCCCGCCTCCCCAGAGAGGACGAGGCGCCGCAGCTCATCGCCTACGCGCTCACCGAGCTGCCTGGGGACGGGTGGGCGGTAACGCCCGCAGGCGACCTGCGGCGGGTGCTGCCGGCCTACCCCCTGCGCTACGCCCCGCCGCACGGCACCTACCCGCCGAGCGTCGAGCTGAAGAATGGCCTGCTGGCCCCCTGCGTCGGCTGGGCGGTGCTCCCCGCGGGCACCGAGCTCGACGGCGAGCCCCTGGCGATGCCGGAGCTAGTCTACCTGAGCATGGTCGGCAACCAGAAGAAGCTCAAGGCCGTGTGGGCGGCCCTGATGGACAACAAGCGGGAGAACATCAAGCTCCCCACCTTCGCCGGCCACACCCACCAGCTGGAGACGGTGACCTGCCGGCGCCTCGCCGGCAAGCGCGTCTACGCCACCTACTGGAACGACAGCCCCCTGGCGGCGAGCGGCATGGCCCACGTCGCCATTCAGCACGCCTCCACCTTCGCCCCGAAGGCCAACCGGCCCTTCCTGCACCTGGTCGGCGCGGACGGCACGCCCAACGCTGCCCTCTTCTGGGCGCAGATGGACTACGCCTCGGTCTACCCGATCGCCCCCGCGTGGACGGAGCAGCTCTGGCGGCTCGGCCGCGAGGCCGGGCTGATCACCGACCTGCCCTCCTACGGCTGCATGGCCTACTGGGTCAACCCTGACGAGACCGCCTGGGCCACCATCGTCGCCCGCTGCGCCGGAGCGACGCGCGCGACGGTGGAGAGCTTTGGCGTCGAGCGGGCTAACCCTGAGACGGCGGTCGCGCACGTGGTGTCCGAGGAGGACACCGACGAGGCCGCGTAGGCATCACATCCTTCCCATCCCCGATCAGGGCGCCGCTGCCGTGGCCGCCCTACGGGGCGGTAATCGCAGCGGCGCCTCCGTGAAAGAGGCACCTCGTGCTGTACCCCCAGACCCCTCACCCGTCCCTGATGATCGCCGAGCGGCTATCGGCCCAGGCCAACCTGGGCTACGTCCCCCTCGTGGACGAGGCCGCCCGCGCGCAGTACGGCCTGACGTGCGCCGAGATGATGACGCGAAGCGTCGGCGCGAAGCGCTATCGTGAGCTACCTCGTGGCCCCCCGCGGGGCCCGCCTCGTGGACCCCTGCGCCGGCGAGGGCCGGGCAGCCGCCGACATCGCGGCCCGCCTGGGCGTCCACCGCAAAGCCGTCTACCTGAACGAGCTCCACGACGGGCGTGCCGCCGCGTGCAAGGCGGTGAGCGACCACGTCCTGGCGTGCGACACGCTCAAGTCCCTGCAGGCCTCGTCCGGCATGTTCACCCTCGCCTACCTCAACCCGCCCTTCGGCAACGACGGCGCGGAGGAGGGCGGCGGCCGGCTGGAGCCCAAGTTCTTCCGCCGCGTCGTCGAGGAGGGCCGCTGGGTGGCCGTCGGCGGCGCCGTGGTCATCGTCACGCCGCAGGACATCCTCCAGCGCCAGGAGAGCCTCAACTTCCTGGCCCGCTGCCTGGACGTGTGGCACCTCGCCGTGCTACCCGAGCCCATCCGCGCCTACCGCGAGGCGATCGTGTTCGCGGTCGTGCGCGACAAGTTCCGCATCCTCGGCGAGCAGAAGGCCGAGGCCGCTCGGCTGGCCGACTGGCTGGCCGGCGACCTGCCCGAGCTCGCCCCCAGGACCAGCCCCTGATCACCCTGCCCGAGCCGCCCACCCTCTCCAAGAAGATGCGCTGGCGCGACGCCGCCCTCGGCACCCCCGAGATGGCGCAGCTGGACGTGGTGAAGGGCGGCGGCGCCTGGACGAGCAGGAGCTACACGCGCGCAAGCACGAGCCTCAAGCGCACCACGCTCCAGCCCCTGTTCCCCCTCCACAAGGCCCAGGCGGCCCTCAGGATCGCCGCCGGCGCCATCAACGGGATGACCGTCGCGATCGCCGGCGTGCCCCAGCAGGTCAAGGGCTCGACCCTCGAAGAGCAGGTGCTGTGGGTGGAGGAGAAGGACTCCGACAAGGCCCACGTCGTCAGCCAGCACACCATCACCCGCCGCGTGCCCCACGTCGTCACGATTGACGGCCAGGGTGCAATCCGGCGGTACGTCGGCGACAAGGGGATGGCCAGGCTCATGGAGCACGAGGGCACCGCTGAGGCGCTGCTCGACGCCGTCGAGGAGACCGCCCCGCCGCGCTACCAACTCGACATGCCTGAGGCATGGGACGCGATCCTCTCGGGGATCGTGCCGGTAAGCGGCCGCGCCCTGCGCGGCTACAAGCCGGGGCCGCTCCCCATGCAGAAGCACACGACGGCCGCCGCCGTCACCGCCATCACCTCGCCCGATCAGGGCTGGGGCGGCGCCACCCCGCGCGGGGTGATCGTCGCCGCCGAAATGGGCACAGGGAAGACGGCCATGGGCCTCTGCGCCGCGGAGCTGCTGCGGCAGCTCGACGAGCAGGGGGCGTTCTAGCATGGACGCTTACGCCCGCCGCCACCCACTGAGCCGCTCGGCGCGTCGCTTCACGCAGACCAGGGCGGCCCTTCAGGCGAGCCTCGTCTGCGCATACCCGCGCCGGCCCGACCGCCGGCCGCCCAACCACCGCTCCGAGCGCGCGCATCTTCGCGCGCGTGTCACCTCCCTGTGCGCAGGCGGGCAGACGCCCGCCGCGACCTGATCACAACTCGTATCTCCCTCCCCCCTAGGCGGCCACGATCTCGCGGGAGCGGGAGCGTGGTCGCCTCAGCTCTCTCGAAAGTGAGGCTGTCTTGGACCATACAACCGACTGCGCGCTTGTCGATAGGCAGCGCGGGAGCACCGCCGCACCCG
>JAAXUL010000095.1 GCA_013336035.1 Chloroflexales bacterium | reverse complement strand
GTGTTGGTGGGCGTATCGGTCGGGGTCGGCGTGTAGGTGGGCGTGTTGGTGGGCGTATCGGTCGGGGTCGGCGTGTAGGTGGGCGTGTAGGTGGGCGTATCGGTCGGGGTCGGCGTATCGGTCGGGGTCGGCGTATCGGTCGGGGTCGGCGTATCGGTCGGGGTCGGCGTGTTAGTGGGCGTATCGGTCGGGGTCGGCGTGTCGGTGGGCGTGTTAGTGGGCGTATTGGTCGGGGTGTTGGTAGGCGTGTTGGTGGGCGTATTGGTCGGGGTGTTGGTAGGCGTGTTGGTGGGCGTATTGGTCGGGGTGTTGGTAGGCGTGTTGGTCGGGGTGTTGGTAGGCGTGTTGGTAGGCGTGTTGGTGGGCGTATTGGTCGGGGTGGGCGTTGGCGTAAATGTGGGCAGATTACCCGCATTCTTCAGAGGGACTGTCTGATTGCCGGTGTTGATCGTACCCCCGTTGAGGACATTTGCGCTGTCCAGCCTTGTCTGGACATTGCCAGTGACGTTAGCGGGATCTTCGAGGCAGCGGAGCTCTACCACTTCACGAAGCACCACCTGCTCGCCTGTCTCCAGACCACTGATCGTGGCCGTGATGATGGTCGAGGTGGCTAACAGGTCGCTTTCGTTCGTGGTAAAGCTAACGCTCTCATTGGTGTTGCTGCTGACGCCTGTATCATTATCGGGGGGAGCGGCTGTCTGGAGACGCACTTCGACGACATCGAAGAAGCCGACATCTCCATTACTAGTCGTGAAGCGATCGTAGGAGTTGACAACCTCGATTGTGGTTAGTCCCGCCGATGCGCTATCGTCAACGGTGATCGCATCGAAGAAGACGACCCTATCACCACACTTGAAGTTGCCACCCTCCAACGACTCGACAACATCGGTGTTGCCGCCGCTGTTGTAAGCTCCCCCTACACCGGTCGCCTGGTTATATGTGCCAGGCTTAGCGGCAGTGAAATCGATTTGGAAATCCCCTGGGAGTGGCGCGGCTCGCACACTGGCGCCTAGAGCAACAATCAGGGCGAGGACTAATACGATGTGGAAGTGTGTTGCTCGCAAGAGCGCGGGGAGGCGTACGAGATAGCGGGCTAGGAGCTGTGGGTTCATGAATCCCCCTTTCTGAGGCCCAACTTAGACGCTCCGCATATCTACTTCTAGTTGAGGGGCCCTCCTTAATAGCGGAACTTCGCCGCGCATATCGACGTTCTTGACGCCCGATAGCCGCCTTCCGGCGCTCGGTGTCAGTATTGCCGTGGATGTTTGCTGACGTAGGTGCTCAAACGCGTCGCGCTACAGCTGTAGCACGAACGTAGGTAAGCCGTGGCCGTGGCCTGAAGATGTGGCAGTGTTGGAGGCGGAACGAGGGGGAGAAGGGATGGTCAATCGGCTACGCAAATGCCGTAGCCTTAGCTCAGATTTCCCGGGCAGAGCCGCAAGTCCCTATAAATTAGGTGAAAGGTTGATCTTAACTATATAACCTTCGGACTATTTTGCAAGAGGGACTGGTGTTAAGATTTAATTAAGAGGGGATTACGAATTGCCAGCGCACTTGAAGTGGCAATCCCGACCCCCGCCGCGGGCCTCTGACCTGGCCCACGGTTAATGTATCAACTATTGAAAGTAGTATGATACCTGTGTACAATTCTACCAGTTACCCTTACCTGATTCCCGCCCCGCAGGTGCTATGGGTCGCACCATGCGTCGCACGTCGCAGCGCAGCGCCGGGCACACTTGCTTGTGATCGCTGTCGCGCCGCTACTCTGGTGGCCTATGAAATCGATCCAGCCCGACCTCAGCTCGCGCCTGGGCTTTCGCCCAACTCTGCAGATGCGGAAGCACGAGGGCACCATCTACAGCCTGGACTGGTCATCAGATGGCAGATTGCTAGCCTCGGCCTCACAGGATCGGACCATCTGGATCTGGGACGCCGAGCGCGGCAAAGAGCTGGTACAGCTCACCGGACATAGCGAGGCCGTGCGCTGCGTGGCCTGGTCGCGCAGCTACGCCAGGCTGCTCGCCTCCGGCTCCGACGACAAGACCGTGCGGCTCTGGGATCTCCGCTCGGCTCAGGCCGTGCGCACCCTTCAGCCACACGACGCGGCCGTGAGCAGCATCGCCTGGTCGCCCGACGCGACGCAGGTGGCGACAGGCTCGTGGGACACCTTTGTCCGCATCTGGGATCTCAGGACCGGCAAGCTGGCGCGCAAGATCCCCGGCCACCTCGGCAGCGTCCACTGCATCGCCTGGGCGCCCGACGGCTCGACCCTGGCCTCATGCGCCGACGACGGGGTCCGCTTCTGGAATGTGCACACCGGCCAGCATGTGCGAAGCGTGGAGGGCCACAGCAGCCGCGTGCGCGGCCTGACCTGGTCGCCCGACGGGAGCCTGCTGGCCTCGTGCGCCGACGACATGACAATCAGGCTCTGGGACACCAGGACGGGGCGCGAGACGCGCGTCTTCGAGGGGCACTCGGGCGCGGTGTACGGCGTCACCTTCTCGGATGATGGGCGCTTCCTGGCCTCGAAATCCAGCGACGGCACGATCCGCATCTGGCGCATGGCTACCTGGGAGACCGTCGACATCCTGCCCGAGCTCCAGCAGCGCGACCAGGTGCCCGACTGGCTCGAGATGCGGCCGAGCAGCGGCCCGGTCTTCCAGCGCAGGGGCGGCCACCAGACCCTGCTCGCGACGATCGGCGACAACGAGGCGGCGATCTGCCTCTGGCCCCTCGACCTCGACCACCTGTCGCGGGCGCAGCCGGTCGACGGCACGGCCCACTACCGCAACGCCAAAGTGGTGCTGGTCGGCAACACGGGCGTCGGCAAGTCGGGCCTGGCCATGGCGCTGTGCGGCGGCGAGTTCGCGACGACCGTCTCGACCCACGGGCGGAAAGTGCTGGTCTTCAGCAACTACACGGCCCTGCTCGAGAACGGGCAGAAGGAGGTGCGCGAGATTCTGCTCTGGGACCTGGCGGGCCAGCCCGGCTACCGCCTGGTGCACCAGCTGCACCTCAACCAGACCTCGGCGGCGCTGCTGGTGGTCGACTCGCAGAACGACGTCGACCCATTCGCCAGCGTGCGCTACTGGGACCGGGCCCTGCGCCAGGCCGAGCGCATCCAGGGGCACGACGCGCTGCCGATCAAGAAATACATGGTGGCGGCGCGGGTCGACCGCGGGGGCCTGTCGGTCAGCGAGACACGCATCAAAGATCTCATGAACACCCTGGGCTTCCAGCGCTACTTCAAGACCAGCGCGAAAGAGGGCTGGGGCATCTCGGAGCTGGCGATCGAGATCGAGAAAGCGATCGACTGGGATGACGCCAAGCCAGCGCGCAGCTCGACCACTCTCTTTCAGTCGATCCAGCAGTTTGTGCGCAAGCAGCGCAACCTGGGCCTGCGCCTGGTCAGCGCGGACGAGCTGTACCTCAGGTTTCGCGAGTCCAACCCCGACCTGCGCGAGCACGCCCAGGAGCGGCAGCTGTTTGACGCGGGGATCGAGCTGGCCGAGCAGCAGAACCTGGTGCGCCAGCTGACCTTCAACAACCTGGTCCTGCTCGAGCCCGAGCTGCTCGACGCCTACGCCTCGGCCCTGATCAACACGGCCCGCGACGAGCCCGACGGCCTGGGGAGCATCACCGAGGATAAGGCCCGCCGCGGCGACATCAGGATGTCCGACGACGAGCGGATCGAGAAGTCGAACGAGCACCTGCTGATCATCGCCACGATCGAGCAGATGGTCTACCACGAGGTCGTGCTGCGCGAGCAGGGCGACGAGGGGCCGCTGCTCGTGTTCCCCTCGGAGCTGACCCAGGAGCGCCAGGATCTGCCCGAGCCGGAGGGCAAGGCAGTGATCTTCACCTTCGAGGGCGCGCTGCTGAATATCTACGCGACCCTGGTGGTGCGGCTCACCCACAGCGGCGTCTTTCAGAAAAAGCAGCTCTGGAAGAACGCGGCCACCTACGCGAAGCTGGGCGGCGAGTACGGCATGTATATGGATCAGATCGAGGAGGGGCGGGGCGAGCTGACCCTGTTCTTCAGCGCCGACGCGACCGACGAGATGCGGACGGTCTTCGAGGAGTACGTGCACCGGCACCTGCAGCGCCGAGCCCTGGTCGACAGCGTCAAGCGGCGCAGGGTCTTCTCGTGCGACCAGTGCCGCACGATCATCACCGAGCAGATGGTCGATCTGCGCCGGCAGCGCGGCTATAACTGGATCGACTGCCCGGTGTGCGAGCCCAGCAGCCGGATCTCGCTTGACGAGCGGCCCTCGCGCCCGCGCAGGTACGCCGAGGTCGTCCAGGATATGGACCGCGAGGCCGAGGTGCGGCGCGACCGCGAGCGCGTGGCGGCGATCCTCGCCGGCAAAAAGGCCGCCGACAACTTCGATGTCTACCTCTGCTACAGCATGGCCGATCGCCAGGATGTCATGGACATCGCCGATCAGCTGTGCGAGCGGGGGATCCTGCCCTGGCTCGACGAGTGGGCCCTACGGCCAGGCCAGTCGCTGACCGAGATGCTGCAGCTCCAGCTGCCTCGCATGCGCTCGGCGGCGGTCTTCTTCGGCGCCGCGGGCCTCGACTCGCGCCAGCGTTCGGAGATCGATATACTGCTGAACGAGCTGGCCCGCCGCGGGCTGCCGGTCATCCCAGTCATCCTCAGCTCGGCCCCGACCGGCTTTCAGCTGCCGATGTTCCTGCAAGGCATGAACTCGGTCGACTTCCGCCGGGTCAGGCCCGAGCCGATCGAGCAGCTCTACTACGGGATCACCGGCGAGCGACGGCAGCGCTACTGAGCGATGTGGAGGTGAGCGGTGGGTGTGTTCGCGCAGGGCTACGCCCTGGTGATTGGCGTGGCGCAGTACCCCTCGTTTAGCCCGCTGCCCCAGGCCGTGGTCAACGACGCGCGCGATGTCGCGCTGCTGCTGCGCTCGCCCGAGCACGGGGGCTACGCCGAGGACCACGTGCGCCTGCGGGTCGACGCCGGCGCGACCGCGGCGCAGATCCGCGAGGACCTGCGCTGGCTGGCCCGCAGCGCCACGGCCGGCTCGACCGTGCTGATCTACTTCTCGGGCCACGGGCTGCGGCGGGTGCGCCCGGCCGCGACCCAGGGCTACCTGCTGACCTACGACAGCACGCCTGTCGCGCCGGACCAGACGGCGATCAGCGATGCCGAGCTCACCGCCCTGGTCCACGCCATTGGCGCGGGGCGCCTGCTGATCTGCCTGGACTGCTGCCACGCGGGCGGGCTGCTGGCGTTCAAGGGCGCGGCCGACGAGGAGGCGGCCACGAAGGCCGGCCTCTCGGACGAGACCTACGCCGCCCTGGGGCGGGGCAGCGGGCGGGTGCTGATCGCGGCCTCGCGGGCCGACCAGCTCTCGTGGGTGCTGCCGGGGATGCGCAACAGCGTCTTCACCCACCTGCTGCTGATGGCCCTGCGCGGCAAGGCGCGCGCGCGCGACGAGGCGCTGGTGCGCGTGCTCGACCTGTTTGACTACATCTCGCGCGAGCTCGACCGCTGGCAGCTGCCGCAGCCGCAGCAGCCCGTGTGCAAGCTCGAGATCGAGCAGAACTTCCCGCTCACCTTCGCGGCGGGCGCGGGCCCGGCGAGGGTGGCCAGCGGGCAGATGCTCGAGGCCAAAGCCCGCATCGGCGCCTTCGACACGCTGCTCTGCTACAACAGCCTCGACCGCGAGGCGGTGCGCGCGCTGGCGCGGCAGCTGCGCGCGCAGGGGGTGCTGCCGTGGTTCGACGAGTGGGAGCAGCGCCCCGGGCTGCCGTGGCAGCGGGCGATCGAGCGGCAGATCAGCCAGATCGCCACAGCGACGGTCTTCGTCGGCGCCGACGGGGTCGGGCCGTGGCAGCGCCTCGAGATCGAGGCCCTGCTGCGCGAGTTCGTCAGGCGCGGCTGCCCGGTGATCCCGGTCGTCTTGCCCGACGCGCCCGGCGAGGTCGACCTGCCGCTCTTCCTGCGGGGTATGCAGTGGGTCGACTTCCGCTACCCCGAGCCGTCCCCCCTGGCGCAGCTGCTCTTCGGCATCACCGGCGAGGCCCCCGCCAGAGATGACGTGGCTGGCGGTGTCATCCCGTGAGGGGGCGGTATTATTAACTAAGTTAGTCTTTCCGCTGCGGTACTTGACAAGCCCTGGGGCCTCTGCTATAGTTGCGCCAGCACACGAACAACCAGACGCGCAGCTCATCCAGAGCGGTGGAGGGAACGGCCCTACGAAACCGCGGCAACCCCCCTTTTATGGGGATGGTGCCAATTCCGTCAGAAAACAAACTGGAAGATGAGCGGCACGCCCTGCCGATCCATCACTATGAATCGCCTGTGTCTGCCCTCATCGAATACCGATGAGGGTTTTTTGTTTGGGCGCAATTTGTGCGCCCTGGCAGCCGTAGTCAGCAAGGAGCACCGAGGCATGTCTAGCGACCCGCAGTTCACCGGATTCGAGACCCTGGCCCTTCATGGCGGGCAGACGCCTGACCCGACCACCGGCGCGCGGGCCGTGCCGATCTACCAGACCACCTCGTACCAGTTCCAGGACACCGACCACGCGGCCCGGCTCTTCGGCCTGCAGGAGTTCGGGAACATCTACACCCGGATCATGAACCCGACCACCGACGTCTTCGAGAAGCGCATCGCGGCGCTCGAGGGCGGCGTGGGCGCCCTGGCCCTGGCCTCGGGGCAGGCCGCCGAGACCCTGGCGATCCTCAACATCGCCGGCGCCGGCGACAACCTGGTGGCCTCGACCGACCTCTACGGCGGCACCTACAACCTGTTCCGCCACACCCTGCCGAAGATCGGCATCACCACGCGCTTCGTGGACGGCCGCGACATCGAGGGCTTCCGCAAGGCCATCGACGGGCGCACCAAGGCCTTCTTCCTCGAGCTGGTCGGTAACCCGAAGCTCGACGTGCTCGACCTGGAGCAGATCGCCGCCGTGGCCCACGAGGCCGGCGTGGCCGTGATCGTCGACGCTACGACGGTGACGCCCTACCTGTGGAGGCCGTTCGAGCACGGCGCCGACATCATCATCCACTCGGCCACCAAGTATATCGGCGGCCACGGCACCAGCATCGGCGGCGTGATCGTCGACAGCGGCAAGTTCGACTGGGCGAGCGGCCGCTACCCCGAGTTCACCGAGCCCGACCCGAGCTACCACGGCCTCGTCTACAGCCAGGCCCTCGGCAATATCGCCTACATCATCAAGGCCCGCGTCCAGGGCCTGCGCGACCTCGGGGCCGCCCTCAGCCCCTTCAACGCCTTCCTCTTCCTCCAGGGGCTCGAGACCCTGCCCCTGCGCATGGAGCGCCACTGCCAGAACGCCCTCGCCGTCGCCCGCTGGCTCAGCGAGCACAGCAAGGTGGCCTGGGTGAACTACCCCGGCCTGCCCAACCACCCCAGCTACGAGCTGGCTCAGAAGTACCTGCCCAAGGGCCAGAGCGGCATCCTCGGCTTCGGGATCAAGGGCGGGCGTGAGGCCGGCAAGACCTTCATCAACAGCCTCAAGCTCTTCTCGCACCTGGCCAACATCGGCGACGCCCGCAGCCTGGCCATCCACCCCGCCACCACCACCCACAGCCAGCTGAACCCCGAGGAGCAGCAGCTCACCGGCGTCAGCGACGACTATGTGCGCCTCTCGATCGGCATCGAGACCATCGACGACATCCTGGCCGACCTTGAGCAGGCCCTGGCACGCGTGTAGCTCTGAGGTGTGAGGTGTGAGGTGTGAGGTTGAGCGCCTCACGCCTCGCGCCTTGGGATGAGAGTATGACAGCACTACAGACCGAGCGGGCGTACGAGGGCGTCGGCATCGTGCAGCGGCAGTACCTAACCTGGACCGAGCCGCTGACCCTGGAGAGCGGGCAGAGCCTTGGCCCGCTGACCCTGGCCTACGAGACCTACGGCCGTCTCAACGCCGCCCGCAGCAACGCCATCCTGCTGCTCCACGCCCTCTCGGGCGATGCCCACGCCGCCGGGCGCCACAGCCCCAGCGACCGCAAGTCGGGCTGGTGGGATATGATGGTCGGCCCCGGGCGCCCCTTCGACACCGACCGCTACTTCGTGATCTGCTCGAATGTGATCGGCGGCTGTATGGGCTCGACCGGCCCCGCGACCCGCGACCCGCGCACGGGCCGGCCCTACGGCGCCCGCTTCCCGGTGGTCACGATCGGCGACATGGTGCGCGCCCAGGCCCGCCTGCTCGACGCCCTCGGTATCGACCAGCTCCTGGCGGTGGCCGGCGGCTCGATGGGCGGCTTCCAGGCCCTCGAGTGGATCACCGCCCACCCCGACCGCGTCCGCGGCGCGGTGCTGCTGGCCACCGCGGCCCGCTCGGGCCCCCAGACGATGGCCTGGAACAGCATCGGCCGCCGGGCGATCATGAGCGACCCCCGCTGGCGCGATGGCGACTACTACGGCCACGAGCCGCCCGCCGACGGCCTGGCCGTCGCCCGCATGATCGGCCACGTGACCTACCTCAGCGAGCCGTCGCTCGAGGAGAAGTTTGGGCGGCGCCTCCAGCACGGCGATGGGCCGGCCTTCAGCCTCGAGCGCGAGTTCGCCGTCGAGAGCTACCTCGACTACCAGGGCGACACCTTTAACTCCCGCTTCGATGCAAACTCTTATCTCTACATAACAAAGGCCATGGACTACTGGGATCTGCCGGGGCAGTACGGCTCGCTCGACGCGGCCATGGCCCGTGTCGAGGGCCGGACCCTGCTGATCTCATTCAGCACCGACTGGCTCTACCCCA
The DNA here is from genome assembly GCA_013336035.1 of Chloroflexales bacterium. Taxonomy (GTDB): domain Bacteria; phylum Chloroflexota; class Chloroflexia; order Chloroflexales; family Chloroflexaceae; genus CAIWXH01. The sequence continues at coordinate 5,010 of JAAXUL010000095.1, read as the reverse complement.
CGGCCGAGTCGCGGGCCATCGCCGACGCGCTGGCGCGCCAGGGCCGCCCGGTCGAGCATGTGGACCTGCCCACAAGCGCGGGCCACGACGCCTTCCTGATCGACGCCGAGGCCCAGCGCCCAATCATCAGCGGATTCCTCGACGAGGTGGCGCGGGGCGCATAGCGGCGCCCGACGCGGCTATGGTCACCAAAAGCGCGCTGACGTAGGCTGGGCAGCCCGCGTAAGCGGGCTTTGCGATGCCTCCCGCTGTCTTAGCCGCCGGGCGTGTGGGGCGGCCCACACCGGCAGAGCGCCCTGGCAGCAGGAGCATGGTACGACGCGTGCTATACTGAAGCGCAAGGTCCTCGTCGTACCAAGAGGTGCCAGTTGTCTCTCGGCAGCGTCGTGGCGCCCCTCGTCATCGCCCTCGGCAGAATGACCCTCGGGCGCAAATTTGCCCTGACAGCTCTGATCGTCCTGGCCCCCGCTCTGCTCCTCGCCCTTGCTCTGCTGGCCCGCGGGCAGCTCGCCCTTGGCGGGCTGGCTCTGTTTGCCGCCCTCGCGGCCGCCTACGCCCTTGTCGCCCTGCGCGCCCAGCTTAGCTCCGCCGTCGCGGATCTGGCGAGCATGGCGGCCCGCCTGGCCAGCGGCGAGCGCTCGATCGCCCCCGCGCCGACCACCGCCGATGAGCTTGGCGCCGTGGCCACCACGCTCGCCGCCGTGGCCGCCGACAGCGCCATGACCGACCTGACCAGGAAGGCCATCGTCGACCACGCCGTCGATGGCATCCTGGTGATCGACGACGCCGATCTTGTGACGACCTTCAACCCCGCCGCCGAGGGCATCTTTGGCTACAGCGCCGCCGAGATCATCGGCGAGCCCATCGCCCGCCTTATCCCCAACCCGCTGCACCGCCAGTACAAGCTGATCAGCATCGGCGGCGAGGTGACCGGCTGCCGCAAGGACGGCACGCTCTTCCCTATGGACATGACCTCGGGCCGGCTGGTTATGGGCGACCAGCGCCTCTACGTCGTGATCCTGCGCGACATCACCCGCCGCAAGCAGGTCGAGGAGGAGCTGCAGCGGGCCCGCGACGACGCCGAGGCGGCGAGCCGCGCCAAGAGCACCTTCCTGGCCAACATGAGCCACGAGCTGCGCACGCCCCTGAACGCGATCATCGGCTACAGCGAGCTGCTGCTCGAGGACTTCGGCGACCTCGAGCAGCAGCTGATCCAGAGCGACCTCGAGCGGATCAGCCGGGCCGGCCACCATCTGCTCGGCCTGATCAGCGATATCCTCGACATCTCGAAGATCGAGGCCGGCAAGATGGAGGTGCGCTACGAGCGCTTCGCCCTGGCCCCGATGATTGGCGATGTCGAGGCCGCCGTGTCGCAGCTGGCCCGCCGCAACGGTAACACGCTCACCGTCAGCTACAGCGGCGACCCGCCCGAGCTGTACAGCGACCCCACAAAGGTGCGCCAGATCCTGATCAATCTCCTGGGCAACGCGGCCAAGTTCACCGAGGGCGGCAGTATCTCGCTGCAGGTCACCCACGAGGGCGGGCCGCCGGCGCTGGTTCCGGCCGGGACGGTGGTGGTCGGGATGCCGCCTATGGTCGTCTTCGAGGTGGCCGACACGGGCATTGGGATGACACGCGAGCAGCTGGCCCGGCTCTTCGAGCCTTTCGTGCAGGCCGATGAGACGACGACGCGGCGCTATGGCGGCACGGGGCTGGGCCTGGCGATCACGCGGCGCTACTGCCAGATGCTTGGCGGCACGGTCGAGGTGCGCAGCGCCCCCGGCGAGGGGAGCACCTTCACTGTGCGGCTGCCGACGGGGGTCTCGGCCGAGGCCGGGGCGAGCCCGGAGTCGCAGGCGTCGGTCTAGCGGCGAAGGATGCGGGCGCTCACCAGGGCGAGGCTGCCGGCAACCGGCACGGCCATCGCTGAAATAGCTCTGTGCCCGTGTGCCTGTATACTAGCAACATTCCACACGGCCAGCGTGCCGCATGGTCTGCGAGGTGAGGTAGGTGTTCCCAGGCCGTGGCACGCCTCACGCCGCACCCAATAGCTACGAGGTCTGCGATGCCTGTGCCGCGCCTATCATGTGCACAGCTGGTCAGGGAGAATCAAGACTTACGGGCGCGCCTGGCCCAGGCGGAGCAGGCCCTGGAGGCTATGCGCAGCGCCAAGCAGCAGCGGGCCGGGGATAGCCAGCCGGCGCGTCTCGACGAGCTCGGCATGCTGCACAGGCTGGCCGAGCGCCTGGATCTGGCGACGCGCGCCGCCCACATGGGTGTGTGGGACTGGGATATTCGGCAGAACGAGCTGGTCTGGGACGACCGGATGTACGCGCTCTACGGCCTGAAGCGCGGGGATTTCGCCGGCGCCTACGAGGCCTGGCTGTATGGGCTGCACCCCGATGACCGCGCGGCCAGCGATGCGATCTCGGCCCAGGCGCGGCGCGGCGAGTGCGCCTACGATACCGAGTTTCGGGTGGTGTGGCCCGACGGCAGCATCCACGTGCTGAAGGCCTATGGCGATGTGGTCCGCGATGCCGACGGCACGCCCCTGCGCATGATCGGCGTCAACTTCGACATCACCGAGCACAAGCGCGCCGAGGAGGCGCTGCGCGAGAGCGAAGCCCGCTATCGGCTCATCTCGGAGCATAGCGCCGATGTGATCTGGACGATGGATCTGGCGAGCTTCCGCTTCACCTATGTGAGCCCGTCGGTGCAGCGCTTGCGCGGCTACACCGCCGAGGAGGTGCTGGCGCAGCCGGTCGCCGCATCACTGACCCCCGAGGCGAACCGGGAAGTCGCGGCCAATCTGGCCCCGCGAATTGCCGCCTTTGAGGCGGGTGATGAGTCGGCGCGAGTTTACATAACCGAGATCGAGCAGCCGCGCAAAGACGGATCGATCGTGCCGACCGAAGTAGTGACCACCCTGCTCTCTGACGCGCAGGGGCGTGTCAGCGGAGTCCTGGGCGTCTCGCGCGATATCACCGCGCGGAGGCGGATCGAAGCCGCCTTGCGCGAGAGCGAGCGGCGTACCCGCAACCTGCTAGAGCACGTCCCGATCGGCATGTTTCAGTCAACGCACGATGGCAGGCTCATCTACGTCAACCCGGCCTATGCCGCAATGATGGGCTATGCCTCGCCCGAGGAGCTGATCGAGATCGTCAATCAAAGCTCTGTCGCGCGGGCCCTCTACGAAGATCCGGCGCGTCACCCTCTGCTGGTCAGCGAGGTCGAGCAGGCGCAGGGCGGGTGGAAGATGTACGAGAATCGCTACCGCTGCAAGAGCGGACAGATCATCGATGCGATCCTGACCTTCTCTGAGCGCATCGACCCGATCAGCGGGCAGCCAGCGCTATTTGGGTTCGTGCAAGACATCACCGCGCGCAAGCGGGCCGAGGCCGCGCTTCTGCAGGTCAACGAGACCCTCGAGCAGCGCGTGGCCGATCGCACCGCTGACCTGCTCCAGGCTAACGCCGAGCTCGCCCGCGCCGGCCGGCTCAAGGACGAGTTTCTCGCCACCATGAGCCACGAGCTGCGCACGCCGCTCAACGCGATTCTGGGCCGCGCTGAGCTGCTGAGGGAAGAGCTGTACGGCCCGCTCGCGCCCCGACAGATCGGGGCCGTGCACGGCATCGAGACCAGCGGCCGGCATCTGCTGGCGCTGATCAATGATATCCTTGACCTCTCCTCGATCGAGGCCGGCAGGCTCCATCTGCGGATCGGGCCCGTCGCGGTCGAGTCTGTCTGTCAGCTGAGCGTGCACCTGGTGGCCGAGAGCGCGAAGGCGAAACAGATCGCGCTCAGCGTAACCATCGACCCTCAGGTGGCCGCGCTCTACGCCGACGAGCGGCGCCTGACCCAGATCCTGGTCAACCTGCTCGCCAATGCGGTCAAGTTCACCCCCGGCGAGGGCGCGGTTGGCCTCGAGGTGCGCGGCGATGCTGAGCGGCATACCATAACCTTCACCGTCTGGGACACCGGCATCGGCATCGCTGAAGAGAACCTCCCGCGCCTATTTCAGCCGTTTGTGCAGATCGACAGCGGCCTGAATCGCCAGTATGAGGGGACCGGGCTGGGCCTCTCGCTTGTGCGGCGCCTGACCGAGGCTCACCAGGGCTGGGTCGGGGTCGAGAGCGCGCTGGGCTATGGCAGCCGCTTCAGCGTGACCCTGCCCTGGTCGGCCGAGCCGAGGGCGCCCACCCTCGCAGCGACCGCGCCGGCGAGCGCATGCCCGCAGCGGGCCCTGCGCCGATCTGCCGCGCCCCTCTCGACGGCCCAGGCGACGACGCCGGAGGCGGGCGCCGCCCGGCCCCGCATCCTGCTTGTTGACGACAGCACCGAGCACCGCCAGATCATCAAGGACTACCTCCAGGCCCACGGCTACGCGGTGCGCGTCGCCCATAACGGGCTCGAGGCCCTGGCAATGGCCCGGGAGGAGCCGCCGGCCTTCGTGCTGATGGACATCCAGATGCCGAAGATGGACGGGCTGGAGGCGATCCGCCGCCTCAGGGACGACGCCCGGCTGCGAGCGGTGCCCGTCCTCGCGCTGACCGCCCTGGCGATGCCCGACGACCGCAAGCGCTGCCTGGATGCGGGGGCCACGGCCTACCTGAGCAAACCTATCCGCCTGCAGGATCTGCTCGCCACCATCAGGGCCATGCTGGTCGAGCAGTGCCCCGCCAAGTAGCGCCCCCACGCCCGCAATCCGTCAAGCGACGGCTCCCAGGGCTAATCTCTGGGCTTCAAGATTAGCGCGTGAAGGCGGCGACGAAGGCCCCCGCGGCCCCGGCGGCGGCAAGCACGGCGGCGAGGTAGAGGCCGTAGGCGTACCGGCGCATCCGGGCGCTGAGGGTGCGCTCATCGTGGTGGCTGATGATAAAGCGGCGGGCCGGGTCGGTTGCGTGTCGGCCAATGATCGGGGCGCCGTCATCGGTCCCCAGGTAGCCGAGGATATTGAGCCTGCTGCCCTGGGGAAGGGCGCGCTCCTCGCGCCAGATCTCGCGCGCGCTG
>JAAXUL010001495.1 GCA_013336035.1 Chloroflexales bacterium | reverse complement strand
GGCCCCTTCGAGCTACAGTTCGAGGACCGGGCCGCCCAGAGCGTCGTCCTCGACGATAACCGCTACTTTCCTCTGGCCTCCGACGGCCGCGCCGTGAAGGCCCACGAGCTGCACCTCGAGCCGGTCGACCTCCAGCAGTTCTACACCATCGGCATGCGCATCAACCAGGTGCTCGGCTTTCGCGAGCTGATCGATCTGGTGATGGAGGAGATCATGCGCGTCGTGCCGGCCCAGCGCGGCTTCTTGCTGCTGCGCAAGGGCGACGAGCTGGTGCCCCGCGTCGTGCTGCCCACCGGCACCGGCGAGGTGGCCATCTCGGGCAGTATTGTGCGCAAGGCCCTCGAGGGCGGCGAGGCCGTGCTCACCCGCGACGCCCGCCTCGACTTCGCCGGCGCCGACAGCATCATCAGCGCCAATATCCGCTCGGCGATCTGCGTGCCTCTGCTGCTCCAGGGCAGCGCCAGCGGCGTCATCCTGCTCGACTCGCCCGGCCGCGAGAAGTTTAGCGAGCGCGACCGCGACCTGGTCGTCGCGATCGCCAACTTTGCCGCCGTCGCGATCGAGCGCGCCCGCCTGACCGAGGAGCTGCGCCAGCAGGGCCAGCTGCGCCAGAATTTCGAGCGCTTCCTCTCGCCTAATGTCGCCCACGCCCTGGCCCGCTATGTCGCCGAGCACGGCACGCTCTGGGAGGCCCAGGAGCAGACGGTCTCGGTGCTCTTCGCCGATGTCAAGGGCTTCACCTCGCTCTCCGAGCGCCTTTCGCCCCGCGAGGTGCAGGATCTGCTCAACGAGTACCTGCACGAGATGACCGATGTGATTTTTCGCTACAATGGTACGGTGGACAAATATATCGGAGATGGTATCATGGCGTTGTTCGGTGCCCCCCGCCTGCCCGATGAGCCCATCGACGACCAGCACGCCGTCAGGGCTGTGGCCGCCGCCCTCGAGATGCAGACCGCTCAGCAGCGCCTCGTCAGCAAGTGGGAGCCGAGCAAGGCCTTTATGATCCGCATCGGGGTCAACACCGGCACGGCCTACACCGGCTTCTTCGGCACTCGCCATCGTCTGGAGTACACCGCAATCGGCGATACGGTCAATACAGCCTCGCGCCTCGAGGGCGCCGCCGAGCCCGGCAGTGTTTTTATCGGCCAGGATACGGCCAGCTTCGTGCAGGATAGCTTCAAGCTGCAGGAGATGGGCGAGCTTCAGCTCAAAGGCAAGCAGCAGCGTGTTCGCGCCTATAAAGTGGTGGGCCCCTCTGAATAGATAACCAGTTGTTATGCCCATAGTTGTCGGCATCCGCTTTAAAGATAGCGGAAAAACCTACTTCTTCGACCCCCGTGAGCTAGAGCTGCAGCCCGGCGAGGATGTGATCGTAGAGACGGTGCGTGGCCTTGAGCTGGCCCGGGTGGCCTACGAGCAGCGCGAGGTTCCCGATAGCGAGATCGTTGGCGAGCTGAAGCCCGTGGTCCGCCGCGCCGACCCCACCGACCTCGAGCGCCTCCGCCTGCTCCAGGCCCGCCACGACGAGGTGCTCTCGCGCTGTGGCGAGAAGGTGCGCGAGCACGGCCTGCCTATGAACCTGGTCAAGGCCGAGTACAGCTTTGACGGCTCACGCCTCACCTTCTACTTTACCGCCGAGAAGCGGGTCGATTTTCGCATGCTGGTGCGCGATCTGGCCCGCACGTTCAAGAGCCGGATCGAGCTGCGCCAGATCGGCCCGCGCGACGAGGCCAAGCTGCTCGGCGGGATCGGCCCCTGCGGGCGGGTCCTCTGCTGCGCCTCGTTCCTGCCCGACTACGCCCGCGTCAGCATTAAGATGGCTAAAGACCAGGACCTGCCGCTCAACCCGACTAAGATCAGCGGGGTCTGCGGCAGGCTGCTGTG
>JAAXUL010000687.1 GCA_013336035.1 Chloroflexales bacterium | reverse complement strand
CCCGCTCGGCGAATCCAGGGTCGGCGCCGGCAAGACAGCGGGCGGCCAGCAAGGCGGGATCGCCGGTCGCGGCCGTCTCGCCGTCGATGATCGCGTCGGGCGCCAGGTCGCCCAGAACCCGGCGGGCGTAGCCTGTGAGGACCATCGGACCCTCTGTTCAGTCGCGGCTCGCCCCGGGGCGTTCTATCGACCGCTCGAGCACGCGGCGCACCGCGTCAGCGTCCGGGGGCAGCTCCAGGGGCGGGTTCGCGTAGTGGCTCACAACCTCCCTCAGGGTGCTCTCGTGGTAGTCAACCTTGAAGCGGCTGAACTTGAGGCCGTGGGCCGTGGAGACCACGACGACCCGGTCGGTCTTATTGATCACACCCTGGTCGATCAGCTTGATCGTCGCGGCGAGGGCTACCCCGGTGTGGGGGCAGGCGTAGGCGCCGGTGCGGTCGGCGCGCGCCGCGGCGTCGGCCAGCTCCTGCTCGCTGGCCTGCTCGACAATGCCGTCGAAGCGCTTGAGCATGCTGATCGCCCGGTTGATGCTCACCGGGTCGCCTATCTGGATCGCCGAGGCGGCCGTGGGCCGGGCCGTGATCGGCTCGAAGCTCCAGCCGTTCTTATAGGCCCGGTAGAGCGGGTTGGCGTTCTCGGCCTGGGCGCAGACGATGCGGGGCAGCCGGCTGATCAGCCCCAGCTCGTACATCATCAGCAGGCCCTTGCCCAGCGCGAAGGTGTTGCCGAGGTTCCCGCCCGGTATGACGATCCAGTCCGGCACATCCCAGTCGAACTGCTGGACGATCTCGATGCCAACGGTCTTCTGGCCCTCGACCCGCAGCGAGTTCAGCGAGTTGGCGAGGTAGATGCCGCTATTGGGGTCAGCGGTGACCTCGCGGACCACGCGCATACAGGCGTCGAAGTCGCCGTCCATCGAGATCACGGTCGCGCCGTGGGCGATCGGCTGCACCAGCTGTGCGGTGCTGACCTTGCCCTTTGGCAGAAAGACGATCGTGGGGATGCCGGCGGCGGCCCCGTAGGCGGCCAGGGCCGCCGAGGTGTCGCCCGTCGAGGCGCAGGCCACGGCGCGGATCGGCTTGCCCTCGCTGATCATCTGCTTGACCACGCTCACCAGCACGGTCATGCCGAGGTCTTTGAACGAGCCGGTGTGGCTCACTCCGCACATTTTGATCCAGAGATCCTCGAGCCCGATCTCGCGGCCAAAGCGCTCGGCCCAGTACAGGTTCGACCCGCCCTCGAAGGTGCTGACGATATTCTCGTTGGCGATCCCGGGGCAGATCCACTCTTTCTTGCCCCAGACGCCCGAGCCATAGGGCCAGGTGGTGCGCATCCAGCGGCTCTCGAAGAGTTGCTTCCACTCGGCGGCGCTCTGCTGGCGCAGCGCCTCCATATCGTGCTGCACCTCCAGAAGTCCGCCGGACCTCGAGTAGTAGACAACCTCTGTGAGCGGGTAGCGCTCCGCTGGATCGTCCTGTGCGGCAAACCAGGCGTTATATTGGCTCATGGCGCACCTGCTGATTCGGCTTCATCATCACGGATCGCGGCGCGGGCATTATACCATGGGGCCTACGCCTCGCCCTCGATCGCCGCCAGCTGCCGCTGGGCCTCGTCGCGCCAGAAGCCGGCAGGGGCCAGATCCAGGTAGCGGCCAAGGTCGGCGCGGGCCTGGGCCAGGCCGCCGTTGAAGCGGTGGAGCAGCCCGCGCTGAAGGTAGGGGTCGGGCCAGTCGGGGCTGAGGGCCGTGGCCCGCTCGAGGTCGGCGACGGCGGCCTGGTACTCGCCAAGCTCGCGGCCGCGCACGGTGCCCCGCTGATAGTAGGCCTCGGCGAAGGCGGGCCAGCAGCGGGCGGCCCGCCCGAAGGCGCCCACCCCGGCCTGGAAGAACGAGCGGTCATGGCTGCGCCCGCCCGCGTAGCAGAGGCTCAGGCCCCAGACGTACCAGCAGCGCGCCAGGAGCCGCCCCCACAGCGAGGTTGCTCGGTTTGGCATAGCCCATTATAGCGAGTCTTGCATGCTATAATCCCCCGCGTGACTCTGTCCCTTGGTATCCGCTCTACTCCCTCCGAAGGAGGCCCGCGTTGATGCGCCACGTGCGCGCCCTGATGCTAGGTGTCGCCCTGATCGCGCTGGTGATCGCCTGCGGCGGCTACGTCGCCCTGAGCGAGATCCGCGCCCCAGCCGCCGCCGCGGGCGACCCGGTTGAGTTTATCATCGAGCCGGGCGAGAGCACGGCCGATATCGCCACCCGGCTGCGCGCCGAGGGCCTCATCCGCCAGCCGGCCCTTTTCACGCTCCTGGCCCGCACCCAGGACCTCGACGACAAGCTGCAGACAGGCCGCTATGTCCTCAGCCCCACGATGACGATGAGCCAGATCCTCATCGCCCTGCAGAGCAGCCGCATCGAGGAGACCCAGGTCACTATCCCCGAGGGCCTGCGCATCGAGGAGGTCGCCGCTATCCTTGAGCAGGCTGGGATCGTGAGCGCCGAGGCCTTCCTGGCCGCCGCACGCGACGGCGACCGCTTTCGCGACGAGTACTTCCTGCTCGCCTCGCTACCCGACGGCGCCAGCCTCGAGGGCTACCTCTTCCCCGACACCTATCGCTTACCACAGCAGGCCGAGCCCGACTCGGTTGTCCGCATTATGCTCGACCGCTTTACCGAGCAGTACGGCACCATCGAGCGAGACGTGCAGGTCCCGGGCGTGAATGTGCATCAGCTGGTGACGATGGCGTCGATCGTGCAGCGCGAGACGGCCCTGGTTGACGAGATGCCTATGATCGCCGGGGTCTTCTGGAACCGGCTGAAGCCCGAGAGCGCGTCGCTCGTCTCAGGCGGCACCCTCGGCTCCGACGCGACTGTGCAGTACGCCCTGGGCTACAGCGACGCCGAGAGCACGTGGTGGCGCAAGAGCCTGACCCAGGACGACATCCAGGTCGAGAGCTCGTACAACACCAGGGTTGAGCCCGGCCTGCCCCCCGGGCCCATCGCCGCCCCCGGGCTTGCCGCCATCAGCGCCGCCGCAAAGCCTGACGATGACAGCGGCTACCTGTTCTTCGTCGCCGACTGCGCCCGCGACGGCAGCCACAACTTCGCCACAACTTTTGAGGAGTTCCAGCAGTACGAGGCGACCTGGCTGGCCTGCCAATGAACACGATCATTACTGATCGGCAACCCGGTCGCCCGCGGCCGCTCGCCGCTGATCCGGACGGGCGGCGGGCGCCCGTGCCGGTGATGGGGTGGGTGCTCTACGCCGGGTAACACCGCTGTGATACCGTTGCTCCCACAAGGATCAGGTTTGACCGCGGGCACACTATGCTGACCTCAGCCCTCGTCTTTCTGGCCGGGCTCGCTCTCGGCGGGCTGCTCAACGTACTGATCATCAGGCTTCCGCGCGAGGGGCGCATCCTGGGCTGGCCGCGCTGCACGCGCACGGGCGAGCATCTGGCCTGGTGGCAGCTGCTGCCGATAGCGGGCTGGCTCATCCAGCGCGGTCGAGCCCGCGATGGCCGGCCCCTGCACTGGATCTACCCACTGGTGGAGCTGCTGAGCGCTCTGGCGCTGCTGCGCCTCTACCAGATCTACGGGCTGAAGCCGGTCTTCTACTACCTGGCCTTCGTGTGCGCGGTGCTGATCCTCACCGGGGCGATCGACTGGCTGCACCGCTACATCTACACCTTCGTTATCCTCGGTGGCGCCCTGGTGGCCCTGGTGGCCTGGCCGCTGCTCGGGCTCGACTGGCGGCTCGCGGCCCTTGGCGCCCTGGCCGGCGGCTTCATTTTCCTGCTCTTCTACCTGCTGGCCCGCATCCTCTTCCCGGCCGCCGAAGTGCCGTTCGGCCTGGGCGACGTCTATCTGGCGATCTTCATCGGCGCGGCCGTGGGGCTGCTCAATCTCGGCCCGGCCCTCTTCTACGGTATGCTGATGGCCGGCCTCGTCTCGGCCGGCATCATCGTGGCGCGGCGGGCCGGTCGGCCCACCCCCACCTATATCGCCTATGGCAGCTATCTCTGCCTCGGCGTCATCCTCTTTATCGCTCTCGGCGGCCTTAGCTGATGACGCCACGCGCCGGCGCTGAGCGCTATCGCCGCAACCCGTCTAGGCGCAGGGTATAATGGCTATGGATGAGCCGGCCTGCGGAGCACGCGATGAGCGGTGGCGAGATGATGGAGGAGCTGCGCGACCTGGCGCAGCAGTACGGCGTCGGCACCTACAGGCGCCATATCTTCCTCTGCGCCGAACAGAGCGAGCCAAAATGCTGTAGCTATGAGGCCGGCAAGGCCGCGTGGAGCTACCTCAAGGGCCGCCTGAAGGATCTGGGCCTCTCGATGGCCGCCGGCGGGGTCTACCGCACCAAGGCCAACTGCCTGCGCATCTGCGCCCACGGCCCGATCGCCGTGGTATACCCCGAGGGGGTGTGGTATCACTCATGCACGCCCGAGGTGCTCGAGCGGATCATCCAGGAGCACCTGATCGACGGCCGCGTAGTCGAAGAGTTCGCCTTCGCCCGTAACCCTCTGCCCACCTGATCAGAACAGATGAGAAACGGCCGCCCAATGGGCGGCCGTGTGAATGGGGGGAAGGCCGGCTGAGACTGCGGCAGTATCGCTGGGGCACCGGCTGTGATCTATCTGCGCACAGTATAGGGCTCCCGCGTCCGCTGCGGATCAGCCTGCTGGCCCGACCCTTCTCCGACAACAGACGTACGCACACCCAGGGATTTCCCCCCGACGCGCTCCCCATCCCCCACACTGCCCCCACAAAGAGGACTATCTTACCAGCGGTGGTACCTCCCGCTGGTATAGGCGGTGCGCTACAATACACGCGCTGTGACGGATCGGAACGCTGCCGGCCATAGCGGCTCCTTCAAGTACAATAGG
>JAAXUL010000094.1 GCA_013336035.1 Chloroflexales bacterium | reverse complement strand
GCTGAGGGTAGCCTCGCGCAGATTGGCGTTCAGCAGGGTCGCGCCGCTCAGGTTCACGCCGGTCATGCTCGCCCCGGACAGGCTCACCCTGGTCAGGTTCGCGCCGCTCAGGTTCGCGCCCGCCATCGTGATCAGCTGGGCCTCGCGCAGCTGGGCCTCGGTCAGGTTCGCGCCGATCATGATCGTATCCCGCAGATCGACCCCCGAGAGATTGCACAGGCTCAGGTTGGCGCCATAGAGGTTGGCGCCGCTGAAGTCGGCGGCCCCCAGGTTGGCGCCGCGCAGATTGGCGCCGGTGAGGTTGGCGTACTCGAGATTGGCCCAGGCCAGCTCGCTCTTGCGCAGGTCGGCATCGCTCAGGTCGGCCCGCACCAGCTGGGCCCAGCCCAGGCGAGCCTCGCGCAGGTTGGCCCAGCTGAGGTTCGCCCCGCCCAGCTCGGCCACGCTCAGGTCGGCCCGGTACAAGTTGGCGTCGCTCAGGCGCGTCCCGCTCAGGTTAGCCTCGCTCAGGTTGGCGCCGCTCAGGTTGGCGCCGCTCAGGTTGGCGCCGCTCAGGTTGACGCCAACCAGCCAGAGGGGCCCGGGCCTGTTCAGCAGGTCGTAGATCTGGTCAGGCGTGAGATCTGCCATAGCTAGCTCCTTATAGCTGTCATCAGGCAGCGGGCACCTTGGGCTCTTTGTAGACCAGCCAGATAGACGCAGGGGCGCCCATGCTGCGACAGGCGACCTGCTCGACCTCGAAGTCGCGGCCGATCTGCCAGTGCAGGGCCTCCTGGATGGCGCCCGTCTGGATCCAGCCGATCGGCTCATCAGAGCTCTTGCCAGCGCTCATCGGGCACTCGTGGTCGAGGTAGGCCCACGTGGCGCCGCGATCCTCCAGCTCGAGGTGGCGCTCCTGGCCAACGCTCTGCGACAGGCGACGGAAACCGGCCTGCATCGCCGACAGGCCCATCTTGATCTGGGTCGAGACCGGCAGGACCTTCGAGGCGAGGAGGGCCGCGGTGCCGAAGAGCGCGCCCTGGTGGTCGATGGCGTAGCGGGCGGTGTTGCGGCCGATCCGTAGCGCCATGCTGCGCGCGGCCCGGCCGAAGAAGTTGAGCAGCCCCGCGTTCAGCGCAGCGTAGTGGGCCAGGGTCAGCCCGGTGGTCACCTTGAGCTGCTCGGGTGGGTAGTTGCCGATCAGCTGCTCAAGCTTCGCCTGGCGCAGCACCACCGCCAGTCCGTTCTTGCCGATCACCTCCTCAGACGCCAGCAGCGCCCAGCGCATGTAGGCGTCTACCAGCATGATCTCGGTCGCTGGGTCATGATCGGTCCTGTCCCTGATCTCCATGGCGTGCACTCCTTGTCGACAGGGCGAGACAGGTCAGGCGGAGCGGGCCGCCCGGGGAGAATAGGATACCATTTTTCATACTCGTTTGCAGCCCCGCTGGCTGCCTCCGGGCACTTCCGTGCCGCTGTATTCTGTGGTATTGTTACCCGAACTCACCTTTATGCTTCGCGATTGGGCATAGTACTCCGTGAGCGCCTACAGGTCAGGGCCCAGCCTTAGCTTCCCCATTTAGCGCCGATGGTCTTTGAGCCTGATCCACCCTGCACATATGCTCGGCCTCCTGCGATCTTCTACACGCGGTTTTCACCTCCACCTCTGTGAGCACAGCCATCTCGCTCCTCTCCGCTGACTGCTATGGAGGAATAACGATGCCGCTTGATGTGATCAGACGAAACAACGTGCAGGTGAGTGGCGCCGGCACTCAGCCGCTGATATTCGCACACGGGTTTGGCTGCGCCCAGACGATCTGGCGCTTTGTGGCGCCGGCCTTTGCCCACGACTACCGGGTCGTGCTCTTCGACTATGTTGGCGCCGGGCTGTCCGACCACCACGCCTTCAGCGCCGAGCGCTACGCCGACCTGAGCGGGTACGCCCGGGATGTGCTCGAGATCTGTGCGGCGCTCGACCTCGAGCGCAGCATCTTTGTCGGGCACTCAATCAGTGGGATGATCGGGCTCCTGGCCTCGATCCAGGCGCCCGAGCGCTTCGAGCGCATGATTATGATTAGCCCCTCTGCGCGCTATGTCAATGACCCGCCCGACTACATTGGCGGCTTCGAGCGCGCCGATATCGTTGGGCTGCTAGACCTGATGGAGAAAAACTACGCTGGCTGGGCAAGCTACCTCGCGCCCCTGGTGATGCGGAATGCGGAGCGCCCCGATCTGGCGCGCGAGCTCGAGGCGAGCATCCGCGCGACCGACCCGCAGATCGCGCAGCACTTCGCCGCGACCACCTTCTTCATCGATCACCGCGCCGATCTGCCCGCCGCTACGGTTCCATCGCTTATCCTCCAGTGTGCCGATGATATGATTGTCCCGCCCGAGGCGGCGGACTATCTGCACCGCCACTTGCCGGCAAGCATGCAGTGGATGATGCAGGCCACCGGCCATTACCCCCACGTCAGCCATGCTGAAGAGACGATCCGGCTCATCCGGAAGTACCTGGCACAGCCCTTACTCCAGGCCTGAGGCGCCGTATGTACGACCTGCTCGACACTGCCCCATGCGGCTTCGCGATCACCGCCGACGATGGCTTGATCCTGTTGGCCAACACAACCTTGCTGCACATGCTCGGCTACGAGCGCGGCTCCCTGCTGGGCCAGCATTTCGATATGCTGCTCTCAACAGGGAGCCGGGTCTTCGTCCGCCTGTACGTCTTCCCTCGCCTGAAGCTGGAGGGCAAGGTAGAAGAGCTATACATAACGCTACGAGCCCACAGCGGCGTGGATATGCCCGTGCTGGCCAACGCGGTGCGCCGCGAGCACGAGGGGGGCATAGTGTACGACTGGGTCGTCGTCTCGATGCGCCAGCGCGACCAGTTCGAGCAAGATCTGCTGCAAGCGCGAAAAACGGCCGAGGCGGCCCATCGCGCCGAGGAGCAGGCGCGCACCGAGGCCGAGCGCGCCAACCACGCCAAGGATGAATTCCTGGCCAGTATGAGCCACGAGCTACGCACGCCGCTCAACGCCGTGCTCGGCCTCTCGGAGGCGCTGCGCGAGCAGGCCTATGGGCCGCTCAACGAGCGGCAGGCCCGCGCGCTTAAGATGATCGAGGAGAGCGGCCGCCACCTGCTTGACTTGATCACTGACATCCTCGATGTTGCGAAGGTCGGGGCCGGCAAGATGGACCTGGAGTTCACGCCGGTGAGCGTAGAGCAGGTCTGCGCCGCCAGCCTACGCATGGTTCGACAGGCCGCCCTCAAGAAGCAGATCACGGTCCAGCACAGGATCGACCCACAGGTCTCGAGCATGTGGGCCGACGGGCGGCGACTGAAGCAGATCCTGACGAACCTGCTCTCGAACGCGGTGAAGTTCACGCCGGGCGGCGGAAGCGTAGGCCTTGAGGTCCACGGCGACGCGGGCCAGGAGATAGTCTGCTTCGCGGTGTGGGACACCGGGATTGGGATCGCCCCCGAGCAGCTGGGCCGCCTGTTCCAGCCCTTCGTCCAGCTCGACAGCCGCCTATCCCGTCAGCACGAGGGCACCGGCCTCGGCCTGGCGCTGGTCTACAGCATGGCAGCGCTACAGGGCGGCAGCGTCGCGGTAGAGAGCACGGTCGGGGCCGGCAGCCGCTTCACCGTCACGCTCCCCTGGCGCCGCACAGACGGCGCGAGCGAGGTCGCGAGCCAGGCGCCGTCTGTGCCGGCCGAGCCCCAGCCCGCTGAGCCGCGCCTAGCAGCCAGGCGTATGCCCATGATCCTGCTGGTCGAGGACAACGAGGGCAATGGCGAGCTTGTCGTCGACTATCTGGGCAGCCTCGGCTACGACATCCTATGGGCGCACAGCGGCGCAGAGGCGCTGGCGCTGGCGCACGAGGCCCACCCGGCGATCATCCTGATGGATATCCAGATGCCGGACATGGATGGGTTTGAGGTGACGCGCCGCCTTCGCGCCGAGCCCACGCTCAGAAAAGTGCCGATCATTGCCGTGACCGCGCTGGCAATGCCGGGCGACCGCGAGCGCTGCCTGCGAGCCGGGGCGGACGACTACATGACCAAGCCAGTAATCCTCGCCGATCTGCGCAAGGCCATCGACAGATGGCTGCGGCCTCGCGAGGGCGGGCGGGGATGAGCCGAGCGCTCAGACGATAACGTCGAGGGAGCGGATGAAGCGAAGGATTGCGGCGGGCATCTCGCCCTCGATCTCGCCGACGCCCTCGATGTGGGCCACCAGGTGCTCGCCGCACAGCGGGCAGACCGCCGCAGCGGCGGCCACAGACCACGGCGCCGAGTCGGGGCTCTCGGCGATAACCCAGAGCTGCTCGCCGCGGCTGTCCGGCCTGATGAACCAGCGTGCTCCGCGGCACCACTGGCTCATGCAATACTGCTCGCTCCACGCGGGCTCGGCCGCGCCGTGGTCACCGTTGGCCTGCTGCTCAGCGCTCATCGCAGTATCCCCTTCATAACGCACGCCAGAGGTGCATAGAGTATCCCGGCCATCGCAGGTGGTAAGCGCCCCGACGCCTTTGTACACGAGGGGCTTGCCTAACATAATCCTAGCGGCGCGAGTAACAAGGCCCGTGCCGGAGGGGAGGGCCCGCTGGCGCGAAGCAGGCTGGCCCTCAGGCGCCGTCTGGGCCCTTGCGCTGCAGCACCTCGCGCGAGCGCCCGCCCTCGGCGGGGCCGACGAGGCCCTGCTGCTCGAGCAGGTCGATCAGCTGGGCGGCCTTGCTGTAGCCGATGCGCAGCCGTCGCTGCAGCAGCGAGGCCGAGGCCCGCTGGTGCTGCTTCACCAGGTCGATGGCCTGGGGCAGCAGGTCATCCTGCTCGGCGGTGCTGAGAAACTCGGCGGGGGGCCTGAAGGCCTCGTCGGGGGGCGCGAGCGCAGACGACGACGGATCAGCAACAGGAGATGGCCGCCCGCTCTCGGGCGTCGCCGCACCCGCCGACGCATCTGTGGGGCGGGGGCCGGGCAGGGCGCCGCTGTAGGGTGGGCCGGCCATGCCGAGGGAGCCGCCGGGCTTGCCCGGGGCGGCGCCCTTGTCGTCGGGGTCAGGCGGCACAGCCTTGCGCCAGAACTCGACCAGCTTCTCGACCTCGCGGTCAGAGACGTAGGTGCCCTGGATGCGGACGAGCTTGGCAGAGTCGGCGGCCATATAGAGCATATCGCCGCGGCCGAGCAGTTGGTCGGCGCCGGGGACATCGAGGATGACGCGGCTATCGACCTGCGAGGTGACGGCGAAGGCGATGCGCGAGGGGAAGTTAGCCTTGATCAGGCCGGTGATCACATCGACCGAGGGGCGCTGGGTGGCGATGATCAGGTGGATGCCTGTTGCGCGGGCCATCTGGGCGAGGCGGCAGATATAGGTCTCGACCTCGTCGGGGGCCATCATCATCAGGTCGGCCAGCTCGTCGATCACGATCAGGATGTAGGGCATCGGCTCGAGGTCCGAGCGCTTGCGGGCCAGCTGCTTGTAGCTGTCGAGGTTGCGCACGCCGTGGCGGGCGAAGATCTTATAGCGGCGCTCCATCTCGCGGGTGGACCACTTCAGGGTCGGCACGACGCGCTCGAGCTCGGTGACCACGGGCGAGAGCAGGTGGGGGATATGGTTGTAGACGGTCATCTCGACCATCTTGGGGTCGACGAGGATCAGCTTCAGCTCGTCGGGGGTGTGGCGCAGCAGCAGGCCGCAGAGGAAGGTATTGATCGCGACCGACTTGCCCGAGCCGGTGGCCCCGGCCACCAGCAGGTGGGGCATCTTAGTCATGTCGGCCACCACGGGCGTGCCGCTGACATCCTTGCCGAGGGGCAGCTTGAGCCGGCTGCGGCTCTGCTCGAACTCCTCGCCGTCCATCACCTCGCGCAGGCCGACCACCGAGATAGACGAGTTAGGGATCTCGATGCCCACGGCCGACTTGCCGGGGATAGGCGCCTCGATGCGGATGGACGAGGCGGCCAGGGCCAGGGCCAGGTCCTTCTCGAGCGAGGTGATCTTGCTGACTTTAACGCCAACGGCGGGCTGGACTTCAAACTGGGTGACGGCGGGCCCCGGGTTCACGTGGACCACCTGGGCCTCGACCTTGAAGCTGGCGAGGGTGTCCTCGATCAGGCGCGAGCGGCGGCGAATGTCGTCGTCGGCGATCTGGTTGCCGGCCAGGGTCGGGTCGAGCATATCGAGGCTGGGCAGGGGCCAGGCCCGGTGCACCGACGAGATCGCGAAGCCCTCGAGGGCCTCCTGGACAACCTCGTGGGGTTGGGCGGGCGGGGCGGCCCCGAGAGTCGCCTCAGCGCCGGCGGGGGTGGGCTTGACCTCGGGCGGCAGGCTGACAGGGCGGGGCGGCGGGGGCACATTGATCGTCGGGCCGACGGCGGGCGGGGCGGCGCTACGCGGGGGCGCGGGGGCGGCCCGCTGCGGCGTACCCGCGGGCGCCGGGGCCTCGCCGGGTCGCTGGAAGAGGCTGGCGCGGGTGGGGCGGGCGGCGATCGGCGTGGGCACCAGATCCTCGTCGGCGCTCTGGGGCGGCGGGGTGAAAGGCAGGTCCGCGTCGGCCAGGGCGGGCCGCGGACGCTCGCGCGGCGCCCTCGCGGCGCGGGGGGCGCTCCACAGCAGGTCCCAGAACGCCACGCCCCGGGCGGCCAGGCCGCCGAGCAGCTCGCGCAGGGTGATGTTGAAGGTGAGCAGCACGCCGGCCAGGCCGAAGATCAGCACGACGAGCACGGCGGCCGGGCGGCCGATGGCGCTGTCGAGTCCCTGGACCATCCAGTAGCCAAACCAGCCCCCGCCCTGGTTGACGCGCTCCTCTAACGGCAGGGTGTGGAATGGGAACTCGAGCAGGTTGAGGATGGCCGTGATGATCAGCAGTGTCCCGGCGACGTTGGCCCCCGAGAGCCGCGAGTCGCGGAATTGCTCCTGGATGAGGATCGCGATCCCTAGCAGGCCCAGGGTGACGGGCACGACGATCGCGCCCCCGCCGAAGGCCTGGCGCACGATCGTCACGTATAGCGAGCCGGCGCCGCCGGCGATGCCGGTGGCGAAGAAGATGATCGTGACCAGGGCGATCGTGATCAGGCCCAGGGCAAACAGGTCACGCTGGTGCTCGGGGCGCAGCGCAAGCCCGAGGCCGCCCTCGCCGCGCCCGCCCCTGCGGGCGGCCCGGCTCTTCGGCGCCGGCTTGCGGCCGCCCGACGCCTTGTTGCTGCCTCTTGCGGCCATCGTCGCTCCTCGTATGACGCGTCCGTACCGCCTTGAGCCGCAGTATAGCACACATGCGCGATGCATGACGCCCCGGCGCCCGGGATAAAAATTCTCCATCCAGATAGAGATAATAGCCATTTCTATTGACAATTCTTGCTCAATGTGCTATTATCACCGCGAGAATGGTGAAAAGCTACATAATTTTGTAGATTATCACCATTACCCACACACCGTCTACCCACTGGCCTGCCAGGACAGCGCAGGGGAAGCGAGGAGCGCCGATATGCACCGTATTATCACCAGAGATCCCGTCAGCGGGGGCGAGCTGATCGTCACCCGCCTAGAGTGTCCCGAGAGCGGGATCGTGATCGAGGGCCAGTTCAGCCTCGGCTGGATTGGCCGCCTGACCCCTGAGCAGCTCGAGTTTGTCGAGCTGCTGGTCAAGAACCGCGGCAACATCCAGAAGCTGGCCGCTGAGCTCGAGATCGCCTATAACACGGCCCGCGCCCGCCTCGACGAGATCGTCACCGCCCTGGGCGGCACCCCCGAGAGCGACGGGCGCCCCGAGCGCCGCCAGATCCTCGACCGCCTCGCCGCCAAAGAGATTAGCGTCGAGGACGCGATGCGGCTGATGAAGAGCTAGG
This sequence comes from Chloroflexales bacterium, assembly GCA_013336035.1. Classification (GTDB taxonomy): domain Bacteria; phylum Chloroflexota; class Chloroflexia; order Chloroflexales; family Chloroflexaceae; genus CAIWXH01. The sequence continues at coordinate 5,959 of JAAXUL010000094.1, read as the reverse complement.
CCCACCCTATGCAGAGCGAGCGTGACCGCATTCTAAAGATGATCGAGGCCGGGCAGGTCTCGGCCGACGAGGCCTCGCACCTGCTCAACGCCCTTGCCGGCGAGCAGCGCTCCGCCGACCGCACCCGCTCGCGCCTGGTCCGCATACGTGTCACCGACCTGCACACGGGCCGCCAGAAGGCCAACGTCACCATCCCCGTCGGCCTGGTCAATGTCGGCCTGCGCCTCGGCGCCCGCCTCGCCCCTCAGCTCAGCGGCACCGCCCTCGAGGATCTGGTGCGCGGCGTCGAGCGCGGCGCCACCGGCCGCCTGCTCGAGTGGCAGGACCTGGAGGAGGGCGAGCGCGTCGAGCTGTTCGTAGAGTGATGCCGGAGGCGAAGGCCTCCAGAGGAGGACGATACGATGACTGAGCAGCGTTTTCCCGCCGGCGGCGAGCCGCGGGTCCGCATCTCGCGCGTCAGGGGCGACCTGACGGTTGAGGTCTGGGACGAGGACGCTATCCTGGTCGAGAGCGACGGCCGCGTGCGCGAGCTCTTCCAGGAGAACGACGATCTGGTGCTCGATGGCTGCGACGACGACCTTGAGCTGCGCGTCCCCGCCCGCACGGCCCTGGTGATCGCCAAGTGCGACGATGATGTGCATATCGAGGGCGTGCGCCGCGTCGAGATCGAGCGCGTGAGTGGCGACCTCGAGCTCGAGGCGATCGCCGAGGAGGTTATCGTGGGCAGCGTGGGCGGCGACCTCGAGGTCGAGGGTCTGGCCGCGCGGCTGCAGGTCGGCAGCGTGGGCGGCGACCTCGAGGTCGAGGGCCCCGGGGCGGTGACCGCCGGCGAGATCGGCGGCGACCTGAGCGCCGAGGGCGTTGCCAGCCTCCATGTGAGCCAGGTGGGCGGCGACCTTGAGCTCGAGGGCGACCTGCTGAGCGCCGTGAGCGTGGGCAATGTGGGCGGCGACCTGAGCTGTAGCCCCGTGCGCGATCTGCGGATCGGCACCGTGGGCGGCGACCTCGAGGTGGCGCAGGTCGTGGACCGGATCGAGGTGGGTAACGTCGGCAGCGACGTAGAGATCGCCGCGCTGGAGGGCGACATGGAGCTAGGCAACGTCGGCGGCGACCTGAGCCTGCGCGCGAGTATGCGCCCCGGCAGCCGTGCCCGGGCCATCGTGGGCGGTGACGCCGAGGTGGCCATCGGCGCCGAGCCAAACCTGACTATCACGGCGGTGGTGGGCGGCGAGCTGAGCGGCGTGGGCGGGAGTGACGGCGGCGGGCACAAGCGCATCAACCTGCGCTACGGCGCCGGCGAGGCGGCCCTCGAGCTGACCGTGGCGGGCGACCTGGAGGTCGGTGGCGGCTCGCGCCCCGAGAGCCGCAGCTCGAGCTTCGGCGCCGAGTTCGCCGGCGACTGGGAGGAGTTCGGCCGCGAGATGAGCGATCTGGGCCGCGAGCTGGGCCGCCTGGGGCGTGAGATCGGCAACGAGGTGGCGGCGGCCTTCGCGGCCGAGGGCGTCGCGGGCGGCGCCGGCTGGGCCGAAGAGATTGCCCGCCGCATCGACGAGAAGGCCCGCCGCGTGCGCGAGCAGGCCGAGGAGAAAGCCCGCCACGCCGGAGAGCAGGCCCGGGTGCGCGTCAAGATCAATGAGCGCGAGTGGCAGCTCGACCCCGAGCGCCTCGAGCGGATCAAGGAGCAGGCCCGCCGCGCCGCCGCCGATGGCCTCTCGGGCGCTCTCGAGGCCGTCGAGCGAGCCCTGAGCCGCATGCGCGTGCCGCCCAAGCCTGGCGCGCCACCTACGCCCGGCGCCCCACCAGAGCCCCCGGCGCCACCCGCGCCGCCGAGCGCCCCAAGCACCGGGCAGACGATCAGGATCGAGCGTATCGTCGAGGAGGAGGTCGCGACCGCGCCAGAGCGGGCCGAGCAGCGCGCAGCCGAGCAGCCGACCCTCGAGCAGGAGCGCGAGACCATCCTGCGCATGATCGCCGAGGGCCGCGTCTCGCCCGAGGAGGGCGACCTGCTGCTTGAGGCCCTGGGGTGAGCGCTCGCTCCGTTCACTTGGGTGAGCGCTCGCTCTATTCACTTGGGTGAGCGCTCGCCCATCACAACGTCCTCCAGAACACCCACGCCATCGCCGCCCGGCCGAGACTGGTGAGCACAAAGATCAGGGCGAGGCCGGTGAGCATGACCGGGCCGAGGGCGAGCTGAGCGCCGGCAGCGACCGTGGCGATGACGCCGCCCACCAGACCGGCCACCAGGGTGCCGATGCCGGTGATGGCGCCGAAGGCCGCGATAGCCGCGCCGCGGTGATCGGCGGGCGCGCGATCCATCATCACGTTGGCCAGCCCCTGGTTGAGGCCGGGCCAGAAGACGCCCGAGAAGATGGCGGTGAGCCAGAGCGGCACGATGTTCTCAGGGGTCGAGAGCACCCAGCCCCACGGCAGGACCACCGTGCCAATAACGCACGCCACCAGCACCTTGCGGTAGCCCAGCTTGTCTTGCAGGCGGCCCACCAGGGGCGCGAAGACCAGCGACACAGCGCTCGTGACCACCGCGGTCAGCCCGAGGGTCGCAAAGCTGAGCTGGAGGGTGGTGAGACCGTAGGCATTGAAGAAGGGCGTGGCGATGCCCGTGACGAAGGCCCAGCCCACATTAGCGGCCACAAAGGCGCGAAACGGCCGGTCGCTCAGCGGCGCACTGAGCATCTCAGGCAGGCTCACCCGCTCTTTGGGCCGCAGGGGCGGCTCGCCCTGGCGGGCGATCAGGGCCGCGGCGCCGAAGGCCGAGAGCAGGGCGACGCCGAAGATCAGAGCGTAGCCGAGGGTCTCTGCGCCCCGGCCGCGCATCACGTCAAGGGTGTAGCCGGCCAGGTAGGTGACAGCCATCGCGGCAATAGCCGCCACGGTGTTGCGCACCCCAAAGTAGCTGCCCCGCTCGCGCGGCGGCACCAGGTCGCTCATCCAGCTCAGCCAGGCGTTGCCCGCGACCCCGTTGAGAGCATACGAGCACCCCAGGCCAAGGAAGAAGACGGCGAGCTGTGCCCCGCCGAGGAAGCTGAGGAAGGGCAGCGCCAGCAGCAGGGCCCAGACCAGGCGCCCGGCCAGCGCGGCGTACAGCACCAGCCCGCGCCGGTTGCCCACGCGCTCTTCGAGGTAGGCGCCGAGGAAGCCCGAGAGCTGGCCAATAAAGGGCAGAGCGCCCAGCAGCCCTAGCTGAAAGCTGCTGGCGCCCAATAGCATGGCGAAGCCGGTGAGAAAGACGCTGCCGCCAATGGCCCCAGTAATACTGATGTGGACCGTCGCTACGGCGCCCTCGACGATAGAGACCCGCAGGGCGCGGCGGACTTCAGCGGGCGAAAGCGGTACCGGGGCTGGCGCGGGGGTAGCCTGCTCGATCTGGACAGGGGTGGAGTCGCGGTGAGCGGCGTGGCGCACCGGGGAGAGCGTGCCCATTTGTGATGAGTTCCTTACGAGCCCTGGCGGGGTCGAGATCTGCTGCTGTGCATCATACGCACATGCCTCGAATCGTACCCGCCGAAACTATTCTGTCAACCACCGCTGGTCTGATAGAGGGGTGAAAGGTTGCTGTGTGCTATAATCGGCGTGCGAATGCGCCGCCCGCCCGGCATTCCGGGCCGGCATGATTGGGGATGCGAGAGCCGCATGAACTTCATTGACCTGCTCTTTATCCTTATCTTCTTCGCGATCCTGGCGGCCGGGTTCTTCCAGGGCATGATCCGTCTGCTGGTGCTGATTGTGGCCCTCTACCTGGCCCTGGTCCTCGCCAGCCTCTACTACGCCCCCCTGGGCCATTTCTTTGAGCGCAACCTCGACGCCGAGCGCTTCGTCGGGCAGTATGTCGCCTTCTTCCTAGTGCTTATGTTCAGCTTCCTGCTCCTCGCTCTGGCCGGCGTCTATACGTTCCGCTACGCGAAGCTGCCCGGCAGCCTCCAGTACCTCGACCGTATCATCGGCACCGTCCTCGGCATGTTTCTGGGCGCCCTGGTTGTGGGCATCTGCACCACCCTGCTCTGGAATCTGATGATCATACATGGCGGGCGCAATATCGACCTGCCGCTGTTTCAGGGTATCGGCAGGGCCGTCGAGCGCTCGGTGATGGTGAACTACTTCTCGAACCAGCTCTTCCCCCTGGTCTACAATAGCATCGACCCCTTCCTTCCCGAGGGCGCCGATCTGCTCTTCCTGAGCCAGTGAAAAACTCCGCCACGTGAACGATGTGCCGCGGCTTCCTCTTGTGCTACCCTGATCATCCCGGGGCCAACCGCGGCCCCTCTTATGTCAACCGATCAAAGCTAGACCTGTCTCTAGAAGATATAGCTCAGCCCATGGCCATCGTAGCACAGACGATCGAGACTCTCGAGTTCCCCAAGATCCGCGAGCAGCTGGCGCGCTACGTGGCCTTCTCTGCCTCACGTGAGCTGGCCCTCGATCTTCAGCCCTCCACCGTCACCGCCGAGGTCTGCCGCGCCCAGGCCCTCACCGGCCAGGCCCGCAGGCTGCTCGACGATTTCCCCGAGACCTCGATTGGGGGCGCCCGGGATGTGCGCCGCCCGGCGCGCCACGCCGCCCGCGGCGGGGTGCTCGATGGCCCAACCTTCCTTGAGGTGGCCGGCACGGTGGCCGCCGCCCGCGCCCTCCGCGCACGTCTGCTCAAGCTCGACGCCGAGCGCTACCCGCTCCTGCTCGAGCTGGCCGGCTTTCTGCCAATCCTCCCCCCGCTCGAAGACGAGATCCTGCGCGCCATCGGCGACGACGGCCAGATCCTCGACAGCGCCAGCGCCGAGCTCGGCCGCCTGCGCCGCGAGATCCGCATCGCCTTCGGCCGCCTCCAGGAGAAGCTCCAGAACATGCTCACCTCGTCCACCGTGGGCGGGGCGCTCCAGGAGCCGATCATCACGGTGCGCAACGGGCGCTATGTGATCCCGGTCAAGGCCAGCCACCGCAAGGATGTGCGCGGCCTCGTCCACGACCAGTCCAGCAGCGGCGCCACGCTCTATATCGAGCCGATGGCCGTGGTCGAGCTGAACAACCGCTGGCGCGAGCTGCAGTCCGCCGAGGAGGAAGAGGTCCAGCGCATCCTCGCGGCCCTCTCGGACCATGTGGGTGCCGCAGCCCCCCAGATCGTCGCCGCGGTCGAGACGATCGCCGAGATCGACCTGGCCTTCGCCAAGGCGAAGTACGCCACCGCCCTGCGCTGTGTCGAGCCGCAGATCAGCGAGTGGCGGCCCGACGCCCCCCAGACGGACGACGCCGGCCCCGAGGGCGCCCCGCTGCTGCTCACCGAGGCCCGCCACCCGCTCCTCGACCAGGCAAAGGTTGTCCCCACGACGATCTGGCTCGGCGGCGCGTTCCGGCTGCTGCTGATCACCGGGCCGAACACCGGCGGCAAGACCGTGGCCCTCAAGACAACGGGCCTGCTCGCCCTGATGGCCCAGGCCGGCCTCCACGTCCCCGCCGCGGCCCCCTCGCGCCTGCCTGTCTTCGAGCACATCTTCGCCGACATCGGCGACGAGCAGAGCATCGAGCAGAGCCTCTCGACCTTCTCGTCGCATATGCGCACGATCATCCGCGTGCTCGGCGCCCTCGAGGAGCAGCCCCTGCCCGACGAGGTCTGGGACGCCGACCGCTGGCGCCTGCTGAGCGAGGAGCGCCCGCCCGCCCTGGTGCTCTTCGACGAGCTTGGCGCCGGCACCGACCCGGTCGAGGGCGCCGCCCTGGCCCGCGCCATCATCGAGCGCCTGCTCGACCTGGGCGTCCTGGGCGTGGCGACCACCCACTACGCCGAGCTGAAGGCCTTCGCCTACAACACCTCGGGCGTCCAGAACGCCTCGGTCGAGTTCGACGTCGAGACCCTGGCGCCGACCTACCGGCTGAGCATTGGCCTGCCCGGCCGCTCGAACGCCCTGGCCATCGCCAGCCGCCTCGGCCTCGCCCCCGATCTGGTCGAGCGGGC